>JBBIRG010000130.1:4956-5335 GCA_037441945.1 Bacteroidota bacterium
ATGCCTGGCATTGCCAGGCGCGCTTCCGGTGCTGAACAAAAGCGCCGTTGAATTCGCGATCCGCATGGGCCTGGCGACGCACTGTACCATAGCGGCTGAGTCGGTATTCGCGCGTAAAAATTATTTTTACCCCGATCTCCCCAAAGGATACCAGATTTCGCAGTTCGACCTTCCGCTATGCGAACGCGGCTGGATAGAAATTGAAACCGGCGGACAGATAAAGAAAATCGGCATCACACGTATACATCTTGAGGAAGACGCGGGGAAATCCCTGCACGATGACGCCGTTACGGGCGGTGCAGGCACGTACATTGATTTGAACCGCTGTGGAACGCCGCTCATCGAAATCGTCTCGGAGCCGGATTTCAGGTCTACGCAG
>JBBIRG010000130.1:5345-6979 GCA_037441945.1 Bacteroidota bacterium
AACCGCCTATCTCATGAAAATCCGCCAGCTTGTTCAATATCTTGAAATCTGCAACGGCAACATGGAAGAGGGCAGTCTTCGGTGCGACGCGAATATTTCCGTTCGGCCTGCTGGACAAAAACAGTTCGGCGTGAAAACGGAACTTAAGAACATGAATTCCTTCAAAGCAGTGGAACGCGCGCTGAATTATGAAATCGAGCGGCAAATCGCTCTGATCCGTTCCGGAGGTATGGTTGTGCAGCAAACCCTGTTATGGGACGACTCGATCGGCGAATCAAGGCCGATGCGTTCCAAAGAAGAAGCCCACGACTATCGCTATTTTCCGGAACCCGACCTGGTGCGTCTTAACGTAGAAAAGGAATGGGCGCAGTCCATCGCCGATTCCCTGTCCGAACTTCCCCAGGCGAGGCAAGAACGGTTCATGAAACAGTACGGTATACCGAAATACGATTCAGAAATACTCACGCTGACAAAGGTAATGGCGAATTATTACGAAGAATCGCTTCAATACTGTTCCGACGCCAAATTAGTCGCCAACTGGATCATGAGCGAGATGATGGCCGTGCTGAAAGAAAACAAGCAGGAAGCGGATGAGTTCATCGTCAGGCCGAGGCAGATGGGTGATCTGATGGAAATGGTGCGCGGCGAATCCATCAACGGTAAAATCGCGAAGACCGTGTTTGAGGAAATGTGTAAAACCGGAAAAGACTCGCAAACCATCGTTCAGGAAAAAGGTCTTTTACAGATAACTGACGCCGGGATGATCGAGGAAACCATTGATCGGATGTTTGAACTGAATCAGAAACAGCTAAATGAATTTTTGTCGGGTAAAGAAGCCGTATTTGCTCATTTTGTAGGGCAAGTAATGAAATTATCCAAAGGCAAAGCCAATCCCAAATTGACGAACGAATTATTAAAAGCGAAACTGAATCAGTTAAAGGATCAGTTTAAGGAAAAAAAATAATGCTTGCGGCTTAATATAAGTTTTCCTATTTTGCCTCGCATTTCGGAGAGATGCATGAGTGGTTTAAATGGCACGCCTGGAGAGCGTGTGTACGCCAAAAGTGTACCGTGAGTTCGAATCTCACTCTCTCCGCAAAAGAACCGGTTGTACGAAGCCGGTTTTTCCATTAATAACCGGAGTCGGAAGGGATTGGTTTAAGCGCAACGGTATTTTACCATGAGTTCTCCGCCGCGGCGCACGAATGGTTTACGCCGCCAAATTACTAAGGAACAAAGAAATATCATAGCTTTCGGTCTGAGTATCATTCTGTTATAAAAAATTTCCGGTAAGGATTTTGGATTGCAGAAAAAAAAGAACCTATAGCCGCGAACTTCAGATCGCGCTAAACGCGCAAGAAGAGATTTGCCAAATCTCAATAAATGAAAATATCACGGAATTTCAAGAAACAGCGATGATTCTGATTCAGAGGAAACCTGATCGGGACAAGATTTGGCAAATCTGAGAATGCAAGGGCGCAGCCTTTAGGTTGCGGTGTGTGTCACCGCTTTTAAAGCGGGAACATGTTCCCGCAATCCAAATCGCAATCTAAAGATTGCGGCATAAAAAACGAACCCGTAGCCGCGAACTTCAGATCGCGCTAAACGCGCAAGAAGAGATTTGCCAAATCTCA
>JBBIRG010000131.1:0-6793 GCA_037441945.1 Bacteroidota bacterium
CCAAATCATGAAAAAAGCCCCTCAGCTTTTTGAGAGGCTTGCGGGCGTGACGAGGCTCGAACTCGCAACTTCTGCCGTGACAGGGCAGTGCTCTAACCAATTGAACTACACGCCCGTTATGGAAAAGCAAATATATTTATTTTTTTATGAAAAGCAAGTAATTTCTTACCTGATTTTCCTTTTATTGTGGGCGCTCATGGGATCGAACCAAGGACCTCATGCTTGTAAGGCATGCGCTCTAAACCAGCTGAGCTAAGCGCCCTAAAAAACAAGAACGAGAAAGTTATAATATTTTTTTACATTTTCAAGTAAAAATTGAAAAATTTAATTAAAAAAAATATATTTAAAACACTCCGAATCGGCATTGCTGGCACCGGCAGAGTCGGAACCAGCCTGGCGCGGTTTTTCAGCGAAAAAAAATGCGTTCCATACGTTTTAGTCAACCGGCCGGGAAATCCAACCCGCGCGCTGATAAAAGATATACGGCCGGCACATTCAGGAAAATCATACCATCTGCTCAGCGATTGCGAATTCATTGTTCTTGCCGTTCCCGATCCGGAAATTGAAAACGCGGCAAAACAAATCAGCAACATTCGTTTTACAAGTAAAAACATCTATCTTGTACATACCTCCGGAAGCTGCCATTCAGGCTTCTTGAACCTGGCAAAAGATAACCCCGAAGCCGCCATCCATATCGGATCCATGCATCCGATGCAGACTTTTATCCGAAAAACCATTGCAACAAAGAACATTCCCCTCCCGGATTTACAACATACTTTTTTCGGCCTCGAAGGCGAACGACGGACGATCCGTTTTCTTGAATCCTTCATGAAATATCTGGACTGCCGATATATTATTATTCCTTCGAAGGATAAACTGACCTATCATATCGGGGGAGTATTCGCGGCCAATTTTCTTGTCGCGATGTTTGATTCCGTTATCAGAATTTACCGACGAATGGGCGCTGATCCCGAATCGGCCAGAGCTATCATAATGCCGCTGATTGAGACAACAATACAAAATTGCCGCCGTCTTTCGCCATCGGACGCGCTGACCGGCCCGGCTTCGCGGAATGACCTCAAAACCATTGAGAAGCATCTACAACGCCTGAATGAACTTGACCCTGTCATCGCAAATGCGTATTATGGGCTAACGGAAATCTGCTTCCGGATGAAATGTTTCGGCTCATGAAATACACCTGCCTTACGATTTTTCTACCACTCATATTTCTAATGTCCTGTCGTGAAAGCGTCGGCGACAAACCCAGCGCCACAGACGTTGAAATGGAAAAAAGGATTATCGGAAGCTGGATTTACGATCATGGCGAGCCGCCCTACCCGGATTCCACAATCTTATTTTTTGACTTCGATAAGACAATGCTGATCATAGATTACAGCGCCCGCGATACGATTTACGATTACCGCTATAAAATACGGGATTCCGTGCTGACGTTGATCGATCTTACGGCATATCCTAACCTGTATGAAATTGATTATCGGATCAATCGCCTCGACCAACTCTTTTTCACAATTGCCCGATACGAATACAACATTTTACGTTACACGAAATCTTACCGGAAATATCAGTCTTGAGAGTATTAGGCATTGATCCCGGATCGAAGATAACGGGATACGGCATTGTGGAATATTCGAAGAATCAGGCATCTTATATCGCCAGCGGTGTTATTCATCTGGATCATGATTCCTTTTTCGATAAATTACATTCCCTTTATCGGCAACTATCCGTCATCATTGAAACAAACCGGCCGGACGCCGTTTCGCTGGAAAATATTTTTTTCAGTCACAATGTCCGTTCAGCCCTGAAACTCGGTCATACGCGCGGCGCTATCATCATCAATGCGCTTGAACATAAACTGCCGGTCATGGAATTCACGCCCAAAGAAATGAAAATGGCCGTCGTTGGCAACGGCAATGCGTCCAAGCAGCAGGTCCGATATATGATAAAAAAAATGCTTCACGTGGATTATGAACTGCCTTTAGATGAATCCGACGCGCTGGGGCTCGCCGTGTGCTGTGTGCACCGCGCCAAGTCATCGCCCGCGCAATACCGGCACTGGAAGGATTTCATCAAGGCCCACCCGGAACTCGTGATCAAATAGAGCGCATCCGCTATGAACCGACTGAAACACTGGCTGAAACTGATATCCGTAATCACCGCCGCTTCAGCGCTGATGGTGCTGGCGCTGAATGAAATCGTTATGCCCCTCTATACCCGTCACTACGATGAAATCAAAGTCCCTGATCTTACCGGGCTGACTCTTACTGCCGCGCAATCGAAGCTGGGCGCGCTGGATCTCGCTCAACAGGTGCGTTACCAGTACAATCGGCAGGCCGTCAAACATACCGTGATGTCCCAAAGCCCGGAACCCGGATCGTCGGTGAAAAAAGGGCGCGTCATACGACTGACTGTGAGCGAGGACGAGCAGATTGTATCGGTACCGCAACTGAAACTGACAACGCTTCGCGACGCTGATTTTATACTTGAATCCTCCGGTCTCAAAGCCGGTAAAACTATTCATCAGGCGTCAGACGAATTCCCCTCCGGAATCATCATCGGCCAATCCATAGAGGCGGGCGCTAAAATACAAACCGGCACTCCCGTCGATCTGGTCATCAGCAGCGGACGTATTATTACAAACGTAAAGGTTCCCTACCTGATTAATAAAAGCCTGACGGAAGTTAAAAGCGTGATCGCTGACTCCTCGCTTAAACTCGGGACAATCCTGAAGCGTTATTCCCCTGATCTGTTGCCCGGAACGGTCATCGCCCAGCTGCCCGATTCCGGCGTTACCGTCTCACCGTACAGCGAAGTCCAGATCACCATCAGTTCCACCGATCAGGCTGACAAAAAATGAACAAGACGATCTGTTTTCTCACCGATGCTTTTATCAGCGATCCGCGCGCAACGATCACCGGGCCGATGGTGCAGACATATCTTTTGGGAAAGGCTTTGATGAAACGCGGATGGAACGTGCAGTATATTTCCTTCAGCAAATCCGGGAAACGCGGAACGGAAATCTATGAGGGATTAACAGTCTATTGGCTGCCATACCGTAATTTTTCGGTTCTTCCTCAATATTTTCAAATTCAGAAAATATTAAGTAAAATCAATCCGGGATTCTGTTATCAAAGAGGCCGCGATCCGCTGACCGGATTTGCGGCGCGTTACTGCCTTTGCCATTCAGCGGTATTTACATGGGCCAGCGCCGGCGAGAGCGGCGTTTTGACGCGCAAATACCGCAATGCTTTTGCGCAAAAGAAAAAATCAATTTTAAAAAAATGCCTGTTATATCCGCTTGCTTTCATTCACGACGTCATCACTGAATACGGCATCCGGAACGCGCATCACATCATTGTCCAGACCGATTATCAGCGGAATCAACTCCGGGAGCAATTTGACCGGGACGGCACGGTCATTAAATCCGGGCATCCCTTACCGGAACCGGCTCAGCGGAACCTGCCATTGAAAATACTGTGGATCGGGAGCATCAAGCCCGTGAAACAGCCTGAGTTGTTCATCCGGCTGGCTGATTTATGCAAACGATTAAACTCCGAATTCATCATGGCCGGACAGATACCCGATCCGGATTATGAAAAAGAAATCAAGACAAAAATCAAAACCCTCCCTAACCTCCGGTACATTGGTCCGGTGCCGTTTCAGGAAAGCCAGAGTCTTATATCCGGCTCGCACATTTTAGTGAATACAACCGTAAAAAATTATGAAGGGCTTCCCAACGCATTCGTGCAGGCATGGCTGGCCGGAACGGTTACCGCCAGCCTTGAATCCGATCCGGACGGCGTGATCGAAAAACATCAACTCGGTGTTCGTTCCGGTTCTTTAGAAAAAATGTATGAATTCATCCTGCAAATTCATGATCAACCGGAGAAATTTGAATCACTCAGCCGCAACGCGCGGGAATTTGCGATTAGGAATTTTTCGATTGATTCCATCGCATCACAGGTGGAAAAACTGATTACCTCCGGTTCATAATCCCTGATAAGAAATTCAGCAAATCCACTTGATATTGGCAGGGATTTTTATTAAAATTTTATATAACAATAAGGAGAATTTATGAATTTAGGAATGCCCGAAATTATCATTATTTGCATCGCCATCCTGGTCCTTTTCGGAGCAAAAAAGATTCCCGAATTTGCGCAAGGCTTGGGCAAGGGTATCCGCGAGTTCAAGCGGGCCATGCACTCAACGGAAGAAGAAATCAAAAAAGGCATCAACGACGGTACGGGCACGAAGTAATTTCCCCCAACCGATAACGACGACAAAGTCCCTTTAAAGGGATTTTTGTTTTTTCACACTAACCGGAACATGAAAAACACTTACGCTGAACTGAGAAAATCACTGCTGAACAAAGAAATTTCCTGCCGTGATATTGTCCTGCATTATTTAAATGAAATCCGGAAACACCAGGACCTGAACGCATGGGTTACGGTTTTTGCCGAACAGAAACTGCTCTCGCGTGCGGACCAGATCGACAGGAAAATCCGTGAAGGCAACGCCGGCCGCCTTGCCGGGATGACGATTGCCGTGAAAGACGCGATCATGGTGAAGGACGAACGCAACACCTGCGGTTCGCGCATTCTTGAAAATTACGCAACGCCCTACGACGCAACGGTTGTGGAGAGGCTGGAAGCGGAAGACGCCATCATACTCGGGAAAGCGAATCTGGATGAATTCGCGATGGGATCATCAAATGAAAATTCGGCATACGGCCCCGTGCTTCATCCTTTAGATCCGGAACGCGTTCCCGGGGGCAGCAGCGGCGGAAGCGCGGTTTGCGTAGCTTCGGGAATGGCCTTGGCGTCGTTAGGTTCGGAGACCGGCGGCTCGGTCCGGTTGCCGGCGAGCTTTTGCGGAATCGTTGGCCTGAAACCTACCTACGGACGCGTTTCGCGTTACGGGATTTCCGCTTTCGCATCGTCATTCGACCAGATCGGGCCGATGGCGAAAACCGTGGAAGACGCCGCGCGCGTCACCGAAGTCATCGCAGGACTTGACCCGAAGGACAGCACCACAGCGGACTTGCCCGTCGATCCATATATTGATGAACTGGCGAATCCGGTTACTCCGTTGCGCGTCGGCGTTCCGAAGGAATACTTTATCGGCGGCATCGATCCGGAAACGGAAAAAACCGTCCGGAACTTAATCGACCGATTAGCAAAAAACGGCGCCGAGATCGTCGATATTTCACTTCCGCACAGCGAATACGGCATCGCGACGTATTACATACTCACCACCGCCGAAGCGTCTTCAAATCTCGCGCGGTATGACGGCGTACGGTACACTCGCCGCTCCGACAATTCCGAAACCATGATGGATATGTTTGTGCGGAGCCGCTCCGAAGGATTCGGCGCGGAAGTCAAGCGGCGCATCATGCTGGGAACATACGTGCTCAGCGCGGGTTATTACGACGCTTATTACCGGAAAGCCCAGCGCGTTCGCACGCTGATCAAACGCGATTTTGAAAAGGTCTTCACCGGTCCGTCGGCCGTCGACTGCATCCTCGCGCCGACTTCTCCCTCAACGGCTTTTAAAATCGGCGAAAAGCTTAACGACCCGCTCGCGATGTACCTGTCGGATATTTTTACGGTCAACGTCAACCTCGCCGGAATCCCGTCGCTGAGTATTCCCTGCGGCACGGATCTGAACAATCTGCCCATCGGCATACAGGTCATGGCGCCGCATTTCAGGGAATCCATGTGCTTCCGCGTCGGACGCATGATTGAAAACAATGTCAAATCATAGCATGCGCAAGACGCTGACATTTACAGGGTTCGCGTTTTTTTTGCAGATTTATTTTTGCGCAACCGTTAGTTCGATATTCCCGCAGGACAAAACCGAAAAAGGAAAAGTTTTTTATCAGCTGCATTACCGTCCCGGCGACTGGATTACCTATACCAATACCCGGTATATCAACTGCCTCACGACGGGTCATCATCAGGTATTTGCCGGTACGAGCGGCGGAGTTGTCCGATATCATTATATCCGTAAGAAATTTGATTACCCGCTCACAATCAGCAACGGTCTTTTGGACAATGACGCGGGCGTCGTCGGATACGACAGCCGTACCGGCTATCTCTGGATCGCTACGAAGCTGGGACTGCATTACTGGGACCCTTACTCGGAAATGATGACCTCCGCCCGTTACAGTGAAATCGGCCTTCCTATCGATGAAAACATTTTATCCATCGGATTCGAAACCGGCGGGAATGTCTGGATTCATACCGGAAAATCGTTTTATTCTACAGCGGGCAATCTCCGGAATTTCATGAAAAGCGATCCGGCCGATCAGACGATTATCTGGAACGGCGTGCTTTTTCTGCAGAAAAACAAGCTGCCCAACCTCTTTACGGCAGGCGGACAACCGCATCATTACGACGCCGCCGGAAAAGCGTTTGTTGATAACGATTTCTATCGCTACCCCGTCACTTGTTTCACTTTTGACGCCGGCGGGCTCCTCTGGACAGGTACGGCGGGCGCCGGATTATGGTACGCGGAAACGCTTTCCAACCTGATGAAACCGCTGACCTACGGGCTTTTTATGAGTAACGTATCCGCAATGGCGTTTGACGATGAAAGGTTGTGGACCGGCGGATTTCTAGCGCCGCATTATACGCAGAAAGAAATTGCCATTCTAAGCGGCCTGACCGAATGGAACCAGGATACCGAGGTCTTTACCCATCATCCGTCCACCTACCGGAAAGGAGTATTGTTCGATGAAGCCCAGTGCATGCTCGCCGATTCCCTACACGTGTGG
>JBBIRG010000132.1:0-6785 GCA_037441945.1 Bacteroidota bacterium
AGCGCTCGGGCAGTACTTCAAACAGGCGGAAAACACGTTGCTGAGCCTTTATGACCTTTTCGCCGGCGGCGGACTGAGCCAAGCCACCATCGCCGCGCTCGGCATCATGCCCTACATCAGCGCGTCCATCATTATTCAGCTGCTCGGAACGACGGTTCCCTATCTTCAGAAACTCCAGAAAGAAGGGGAGGAAGGCCGGAAAAAAATCAATCAGATGACGCGTTACGGAACGGTGTTTATTTCGGCGATCCAGGCTCTCGGCGTAGCCACGTGGCTCGGCAGCCTGAGCGTTGTCGTCGGAAACCAGGAAGTGAAAGTCGTTCCCGAAATGAACGCGATGTTCTTCCTGATGACGATGGTGACGATGACGACCTGTACGATGTTTATCATGTGGCTGGGCGAACAGATTACCGAACGCGGCATCGGCAACGGTATTTCGCTGATTATCACGATCGGCATTCTAGCGCGGTTCCCGCAGGCGGTGTTCGATGAAGCCCAGCAGGTTATCACCGGCAACCGCAATTTGATGATCGAACTTGTTCTGATTGCCATACTCCTGGGTATCGTTGCCGCGATTATCTTTATTACGCAGGGTATTCGGAAGATTCCCGTCCAGTATGCGCGGAGGGTGATCGGCAGGAAAGTTTACGGCGGGCAGTCCACGCACATCCCGATGCGGATTAATGTCGCAGGCGTCATGCCCATCATTTTTGCGCAGTCGATCATGTTTGTCCCGAATACGCTGGCGTCGTTCTTCCCGGGTACGATTTCGGAATTCGTCACGGCGCATTTTTCCATCGATTCGCTGTTTTACAATATGGTCTTTCTCGTGATCATCGTGTTCTTCACGTATTTCTATACGGCGATCGCAATGAATCCCGTTGAAGTGGCGGACAACCTGAAAAAGCAGGGCGCATTTATTCCGGGCATCCGGCCGGGACGAAAGACCTCGGAATTTATCGATAATATTTTAACACGCGTGACGCTTCCCAGCGCGATCTTTCTGGGTATTATCGCGATTCTGCCGTTTTTCGTCAAGCAGTCGGCGGACGTCACCTACAGCTTTGCTTCCTTCTTCGGCGGGACGTCACTGCTGATTGTGGTCGGCGTTGCCCTCGATACCATGCAGCAGATCGAGTCGCATCTGGTAATGCGGCATTACGACGGCTTCCTGAAGAGCGGACGTATCAGGGGCCGCCGCGGGTAAACGCGAAGGACATGATTCATTTAAAAAACCCGAAAGAAATTGAACGGATACGGACATGCTGTCAGATAGTTGTGGAATGCCTGCGGATAGTGAAAGACATGGTCCGGCCGGGACTGAAAACATCCGATCTGGACCGCGCGATTGAAAAATATATTAAATCACGCGGGGCGAAACCGGCGTTCAAGGGTTACCGTGGGTTTCCTGCGTGCGCCTGCATTTCGATAGACAGCGTGGTCGTCCACGGAATACCGAAAGACAACCTTGTTCTTGAAGAAGGCCAGATCGTCGGAATTGACATCGGGGTTTACAAAGATAAATATTACGGCGATTCGGCCATGACGCTGCCGGTTGGACAGATTAACGAAGAAAAACAGAGACTCATGAAAGTGACGCTGGAATCCTTATACAAGGGTATTGAAAAAGCAGTATCCGGAAACCGCCTGCATGATATATCGGCTGCTGTCCAGCGACATGTGGAATCTGCCGGATATTCCGTGGTTCGCGACTTAGTCGGGCACGGCATCGGCCAGTCGCTGCACGAAGACCCGCAGATCCCGAATTTCGGAACGCCGGGCACGGGCGTACGACTGAAAAAAGGAATGACGCTTTGCATCGAACCGATGGTGAACGCGGGAACTTTTAAGGTGTTTACCGAAGGCGACCAGTGGACAGTTCGCACCGAAGACCGTAAACCGTCTGCTCACTTTGAGCATTCCATCGCGGTGAACGACGGGGAAGCGGAAATTTTAACCCAGTCGGAATTATTTTAAAAAAAAGGTTGATTTTGATTCTTTTTTTACTATATTCTTCAGCATTTTTGGATTTTGTTTTATAAAGATTTACGGGGTCCGTATTGGCAAAAGAAGTTCTCATTAAGGTTGACGGCGTGATTTTGGAAACACTTCCGAACGCAACCTTCCGCGTCAAGCTGGAAAACGGGCATGAAGTGCACGCGCATATCTCCGGAAAAATGAGAATGAATTTTATCCGTATATTGCCCGGCGACAAGGTGACGGTGGAACTTTCGCCCTATGACCTGACCCGCGGGCGCATCACATACCGATATAAATGATTTGACAGGGAGATACCATTATGAAAGTACGTTCATCGGTCCGCAAGATCTGCGATAAATGCAAGATCATCCGCCGCAAAGGCGTGGTCCGCGTGATTTGTGAGAATAAGAAGCACAAACAGCGCCAGGGTTAATGAATAATTTACAATTGTCACATAAACCGTAAGGAGAGCACCATTGGCACGTATAGCAGGCGTTGATTTGCCGAAAGAAAAACGGGTCTTTGTCGGATTAACCTATATTTACGGCATCGGAAAGACCTCCGCCCGGAAGATACTCAAAAAAGCCGGCGTAGAGGAGATGAAAAAAGTCAAGGAACTTTCGTCGGAAGAAGAAAACCGGATCCGCACTGTCATCAATGAGGAGTTCAAGGTTGAAGGAGCGCTGCGGACAGAAATGAACATGAACATCAAGCGCTTGATGGACGTCGGTTGTTATGTCGGGCTTCGTCACCGCCGCGGGCTGCCCTGCCGAGGACAGCGTACGCGCACCAATTCGCGCACGCGCAAGGGCAAACGGCGCACCATCGGCGGTCTGAAGAAAGTGGAAGCGAAGAAGTAACGGTTTATCATATTATCCAAGGAGAATCACGTTGGCAAAGACAACTCAATCCGGCGGAAGCGCTGCCCCGCGTAAACGAAAAAAGCTGATTGACTCAAACGGCATCGCCATGATCAAGGCGACATTCAATAATACGATTGTGACCCTGACCAATACCAACGGCGACGTCATATCATGGTGCACGGCCGGGAAAATGGGATTCCGGGGCTCGAAGAAGAGCACTCCGTTTGCCGCCGGCGTAGCCGCCGAAACCGCCGCCAAAACGGCCATCGATATGGGGCTCCGAAAAATCGAAGTCCGCGTCAATGGACCCGGAGCCGGCCGTGAATAGGCGATCCGATCGCTGCAGGCCGCCGGACTGGCCATTACGTCGATCCGCGACGTGACGCCCATCCCGCATAACGGATGCCGTCCGCCGAAAAAACGCAGAGTCTAATTTATTTTGTAATACCAGGAGTTTTGAATGGCAAGATATACAGAAGCGCTTTGTAAGTTATGCCGCCGGGAAGGCGAAAAGCTTTTCATTAAGGGATCCAAGTGTTCAACCGACAAGTGCCCGTTTGAAAAACGGAATTATCCTCCGGGCGAACACGGCGACAAACGCTCGAAACCGTCCAATTATTCGGTCCAGCTTCGGGAAAAACAGAAAGTACGCCGCATCTACAGCATTCTGGAACGCCAGTTCCGCATTTATTTCTATCGCGCTGAAAGCAAGAAAGGCGTTACCGGGACGGCGTTGCTGCAGTTGCTGGAAAGCCGTCTCGATAATATGGTCTACCGGCTTGGTTTCGCCTCATCACGCGCCCAGGCCCGCCAATTAGTCCTGCACAGGCATGTGCTGCTAAACGGAAAAATCGCGACCATCCCGTCCATCCAGGTGAAACCCGGCGATGAAATCACGATCCGTGAAAAAAGCAAAAAACTCGACCTGATCCATGGCTCCCTCAAAAAACACCGTGAGAACGCTCAGCTAAACTGGCTCGAAGTCGACAAAGCTGGACTTAAAGGAAAGATGCTGAGCCTGCCCGAGCGCGACCAAATACCCGTAAACGTCAGGGAACAGCTGATCGTCGAATTGTACTCGAAGTAAGAAAAACGTTATGACTCTTAATAGGTTTACCGCATGACAAGCGGTTTATCCATTTAACCAAGGAGAAAACCTGTGCAAAATTGGGTTGTTGGGTTACAAATGCCGGAGCGCATTGAATTAGACGAGTCAACATACACGACCAATTTCGGCCGCTTTATCATACAGCCGCTGGAACGCGGGTACGGCGTTACCATCGGTAATTCATTGCGAAGGGTTCTTTTATCGTCCCTCCCCGGGGCGGCCATCACCTCGATTAAAATCGACGGCGTACTGCATGAATTCACCGCCATTCCGGGCGTCGCCGAAGACGTGACCGAAATTATCCTGAATCTGAAGAACATCCGCTTCAAACTGCATAACAAAAAACCGGACAAAGTTTCCGTTCATCTGAAAGGCGCCGGATCATTCACGGCTGCCGATATCCAGAAGGCTTCCAACGGCGTGGATTTTGAAATCCTGAATCCGGAACAACACATCGCAATGCTCAGCAAAGAAGCGAATTTTGTTATCGAAATCCGCATCGGACGCGGCAAAGGATGGGTTTCGGCCGAGGAAAACAAATTTCCCGATATGCCGATCGGCACCATTCCGGTTGACTCGATCTTCAACCCGATCAAGAATGTCCGTTATATTGTCGACAGCACGCGTGTCGGACAGCGGACCGATTTTGAAAAGCTGTTCGTCGAAGTCACCACCGACGGTTCCATCACGCCGGATGACGCCCTGACAATAGCCGCGCGCATCCTTCGCGATCATATCCAGTTGTTCATTAATTTTGAAATGGAAGAAGAAAGCGAAGAAGGCGAGGAAGAAGACCAGGAAGTCGCCCGCATCCGGCAATTGCTGCGCACCAGCGTGGACGAACTGGAACTATCCGTCCGATCCCAGAACTGTCTGCGCGCCGCCGGCATCAAAACGATCGGCGATTTAGTCGGCAAGGATGAAGCTGAAATGCTGAAATATAGGAACTTCGGGCGCAAATCGCTTACCGAACTGACCAAGATCCTCGAAGGCCGTAATATGCGTTTCGGCATGGATATCAAGAAATACCAGGACGGCGAGGAATAATCCCTGCAGGCAGAATACTGAAGTATAATATAAAGGAACAGGTACTGACATGAGACACGGAAAACGAGTGGCGAAATTAGGAAAACCCGCCGATCACCGGAAAGCGCTGCTGAAAAATCTTTGCAATGAATTATTCCGTTACAAACGGATTCAAACTACGCTGCCCAAGGCCAAAGCCGCGCAGTCCCTGGCTGAACGGCTGCTGATGTACGCCAAAAAAGGCGATCTCGCCGCGCGCCGTCTTCTGATCCAGAGACTGGGAAACCGGCCTCTGCACACAAAAAAAACCGCCGATAAAAAGTTAATTCACAAGACCGTCATCCAGGAATTGGTTGACGTCATCGGCCCGGCGCTCGTAGAAATGGACGCCAAGCGTAAAACCGAAAATCCGAATTACACCGGCGGAGGTTATACCCGCGTAATTAAACTCGGCCAGAGGAAAGGCGACGCCGCTAGTCTCGCCCTGCTCGAAATCTGCGGATTTGAAAGCGCGCAGATTGATAGGCAGAACGCCGCGCTGAAAGAAAAGGAAGACCGGAAAAAACGCAAGAAAACGATCGCCGAACGCATCAAAGCCAAAAAAGAAGAAATGCAGAAAAAGAACTGATCTTTTTTCAAAGTCAATAAAAAAGCCACAGAACGAAGCTGTGGCTTTTTTTTTTATTCATGCCGGAAATTAATCGCCGAAGCAAATGCCGATATCCCGCCCGGTAATGATGGAATCGGAATCCAATGGAACGGTTTTCATGCGGTTGGTCGCCTGCTCCAGCGGGACGTAAAGAACCGTCGGCGGCGCGAGCGCGACCATTACGCCGGACTGTCCTTCGTCGAGAGCGCGAACGGCCGCGGCGCCGAATCGCAGGGACAACAGCCGGTCGAAAGTTGTCGGCGAACCGCCGCGCTGCAGATGGCCGAGCACCACGGTGCGGGCTTCCTTGCCGGTCAGTTTTTCTAATTGCTGAGCGACCTGTTCGCCGGCGCCGCCCAGGCGTTCTAGTTTTCCGAGTTCCTTTTCAAGGACCGAAGCGGTGCCCCCCTTGGGTTTTGCGCCTTCGGCCACGACAATGATAAAATGATGTTTGCCCTGGCGCATCTTGCCTTTCAGGAACGCCGCGACTTTTTCAATGTCATAGGGTATTTCCGGAATCAGAATGGCGTCGGCGCTGCCGGAGATGCCGGAATTCAGAGCGATCCATCCGGCGTAACGGCCCATCACTTCCACGATCATGATGCGCTGATGAGCCTGCGCTGTCGAATGCAGACGGTCGATACAGTCGGTTGCAAACGAGACGGCCGTATCGAATCCGAATGTGATGACCGTTTTATCGAGGTCGTTGTCAATCGTTTTCGGTACGCCGACAATTCTAACGCCTTTCTGATGCAGTACGTGAGCGATGCTGAGCGAACCGTCGCCGCCAATGGCGACAACGGCGTCGATGTCGTTCTCTTTCAGTCCCTGAACAATTTCATCGGTGCGGTCAACTTCAACCATATTACCATTGGCGTCTTTCATCGGGTAGCGCAGGGGATTTCCGCGGTTGGTCGTGCCGATGATCGTCCCGCCCAGCGCGGTGATGTTCCTGACTTTTTCACGGTTCAGCGTAATCAACCCTCCGTTCGGATATTGTTCCGCGAGAAAAATGCCGTTGTATCCGTCGCGTATGCCGTAACATTCCCAGCCGCGGTTACGGGCGCAGTAGACGACCGCGCGGATGACCGCGTTCAGTCCGGGCGCGTCTCCCCCTCCCGTATTGATGGCGATTCGCCGTATCGGTTTCGTTGACATA
>JBBIRG010000133.1:0-6746 GCA_037441945.1 Bacteroidota bacterium
GCCGCCCCGGAAGCGTATTTCCGCCTCGTCGAGCGATTCACAGAACCGTTTGCCTTTCTGAAGCCCGAGCGCGATGCCTTTCGGCATCAACGATTCAATGTCTTGCGACGACGTCTGTTTGATCACCAACGGGTTATGCCCCGCGCGCGACAGCAGAAGTGTCCCTTTATGAAAATCGAAGATCGCGTAGATCATGGAGATGAACTTGTCGCGCTGAATGTGTTCGTAAAACACGTCGTTCACCCGGGAGAGCGTTTCCTTCGTGGAATCCGGCGTGATCGTCGCCTGCGTCTGCAGGATTCCCTTGGCTAATGTCATGTAGAACGCCGCCGATACTCCTTTCCCGGATACGTCGCCGATGACGATACCGAGCCGTCCCGGCTGGTTTTCGAATTCGACGAAATCGTAATAATCGCCGCCGACCTCGAACGCCGGTTCGCAGATAGTCGCGATGTCCAGAAAGGTTTTTTGGGGCGTCTTGCAGCAGAGCATGGTGGTCTGGATATGCCGGGCAATCTCGAATTCGCGTTCCATGCGCTGCTTGTTCTCGATTTCTTTTACGTACTCGGGAACGTAATCTAAGATATCCTCTCCGCTGTTGCGGCTGAACAAACCGGTTATCGCCGTTCCGGCAATCAGAAGCAGAAAACCGCCGATGACGCCGATATGCAGCCAGTCGGTTGAAATGAAAAAAAGCCAGCCGTTAAGCGCGACATAACCTATCAGGGCGGTAAATGCGAGCGTCAGGAAATCATGTTTAAGGAAGATGTACGTCAGAAGTATGCCCTGCGCGAGGCCGATCAGCACGCGCGTTGTCCATGGCATAGAAACGGACAACAGGAAAGGCAGCAGCATGCTGATGACAATGCCGGCAACCCAAAGCCATATCTCGCGTTTTGTTTTTTTGCGGATGAACGACAGCGTCAAAAGAAACTGCGAATGCAAGCTGAGGATCAGGCCGAAAATGCCCGTCGTGATGATGAACAGGCCATTGTAAGGCCCATAATCCACTTTAGATTCCTCGTTGATCATCACGGACGATCCCGGGATGATGCGCAGGATAAAAACGAGCAGTCCGATGATGATGAAAGCATACAGCGTCGCCCGGATCAGGCACCATCCGAAACGGCGGTTGATGATTTTTCCGCGCCGGATCGCCTCGAACGTCTGGTATTTGTCCGGCCAGGCTTCATAGGACAGCGAGGCGCTCACGGTAACCAGGATTCCGCTGACGATCAGCCACCACAAACCGCCGAAAATAAATATGGTCAGCAGTATCCACCAGACCTGGTCGTACGTCATCGCGAAGAACATTCCGCAGAACGCCAGCGCGCTGATGATACCGAAAAATAAACCCAGCTTCAGGTCGAAAGCGCCCTTGCGGAACTTCAGGAAAAAATATACCAGCGTGATCACCGAAAAAAGAATGACCGAAACCAGGCCTAGAATGTTGTTTACGGATTTCATTAACTTGTATTTTGATGCGTCGGCGTATTGCGGCAGTTCGTAGCGGTCTTCGTAAAAACCGACCTTTGACTGCCGTATATGAATGCGAACCGTCCGTTCAAAACCGAAAGGCTGATCTGCAGACTGAAACGTAAACTGGTATCCGCTGAAACGTTTTGTTGTAACGGGAACGACCGGCTTTTCAATAAATGAATTCAGATCCGGACCGCCGATTTGTTTAATGAAGGACCGCACAATCGTCCGTGCTGAATCTAAGCTGACCGGTTCGGCGTTGTCGATAACTAATTCGCGGATGGTGCTGCCCGAGTCTTTGTCCTGCGTGATGACGTCCGTATCCCGGAAACGGGTTTCATAATAGCGCAATCTTCCGGATAAATCGAATTCCATGTGCAGCGGTTTGATATCTTTGACTTTGTCCAGCGATTCTCCGCTTTTCTGGGATGCACCGAAACTTATATTCATACCGGAAGAAGTGTCGATCAGGTTCAGGTAGCGGATTTTCCAGCGATAGGCGGGAATCAGTTTTTCGATCACGCGGTTCGCGTCTTCGAATCCGATCGTTTCCTGAAGAAAGCGGATCTGCGCATCGTCGGGGCTGAGGCTGATTTCCCGGGTGAGTTTTTCATAATTCACCGGAACGGCTAATTCCGGAATCATCAGCGCGTTATCGATGCGGGCCAGGACGCTGTCGCGCGGGATGCCCGATTTCAGGGTTGATTCGGAAAAAGTATCGGAAAAATACATGATAAAATAAGTAATACCGATTACCGCCCCGATGACTAACAGAACGGTATGTACATGGTTCTTAATCATGATGCTTCTCCGGATGATGGAACGCCCTTCGTTTTTTAATCCAAAGAGCCGTTAAAGAAACTGACAGCGCTATATAGAAAGGGGCGTATATGTAGAGAGCAAGCGATTGATACCATTCGTTGCCGGAGAGCCATTCCAGCGAATGAAAGTAATGAAGCCCTGACAGACCGGTGAGTAGTATCCACGCCGGAGACGGGCAGAAACATAAAACAGGAATCATGATCAGCAATACCGCCGGGTTCATGACCGGAGATAGTACAAGCGCAAACATCATAATGACGTATACGAAGCGAATCATATTCTGTTTCTGGGAAACATACGGTTTTTTCCAGTACAGAAACAGCGATATAATCCAGGCGGTAATAAAAAGAACAAAAGCGGTTGTCCGCGCAGCTATGAACGCTGCGGACGCATCAGTCACGGCTAGTCCGTACAGGTATTGAATCCCGACGAACAGCGAACTGTTGTTTTCCTGTCCGCACCAAACGGCTGAAATATGGTTGTAAACTGGAAACGGTAAATAATCCGGAGTATAATAAACAATCATCCATACCGCGGCCGTTATAAGAGCCATGCCCGCCCAGGTTTTCCATCTGGAGCGCACGTCTTCAAAGAACGGGATAACCGGTAGAATCAGCCAATGAACCGTTGACGAGATGGCCGTAAAAAACCCTCCGTACAGTGACCGGCAGCGGAGAGAAAAAGAAAGGCCGGCCGTGAAAATAAAAACGCCGATCATCATCTCCCGCGCATGCCCGTCTGATTCGGTGATCAGAAGCGGATTCCATGCATAAACGGCGATCCATGCGGTGGCGCGTTCCATATAACGCAGCAGGGAAATTAAAATCATGATAGTTGCGATATCGAATAAAAGAATGATAATCCGGTAAGCCGGCGGGAAATCGGTAAAAAGTCCGACCGCGCGGAAAAAATACAATGAAACCGGCGGAGACTGCGACACGTGATTCTGATCGGCTACTTTCGGATAAATGTTTTCATCCTGAAAACCGCGCAGGCGTTCCGACGAAGGCGTGATTTCGTAAGGATGAATGCCGGCGTTAAATACCTTGCCGTCCCACGCTTGCCGGTAAACCGAATCGTCGAAGAGCGGATCATGAAACAGAAAGATCAGGCGGAACAGCACTGCGAACAGGACAATGGCTTCCAGCGACAAATAGCTCTTGCCCCAGAACCGGCGGATATACCACAGCACGAGTCCATAAACAGCAAAAGCCGAGCCGTAAAAAATCAACGGTGTGGCTGTAAGATCTTCCCGGTCAACTGTTTGCGCGAACTGATAGAACAAGTAAGCCATTCCGAGACCGGAGATCATCAGGATTAGCCAGCCGAACCGTATCAGTAATTTCTGCATCATAAATCTGTTGTATTCCTTGCCGATTCTGTTTAGATTGGCGGAAATTTAGCAAATCATTTACCAATCTCAAATTTAAAAAAGTTTTTTTCATGCGGAGTAAATGATTACGGCAATATGAACAGTAAACCCACGACCGTATCGGAATGATCAATAATTTTTTCACACTATACCGGCAAGTTGGAGAATTTAGTCCGTTTCTGGAAGGCGCGAAACTGATCAGCTGTTTCAGCCAGATGAAAGATACGCTTCACATGGAGTGGGTGACGAGAGACCGGCAAGTGGTAACGCTGGAAATCAGCGCCCAGCCGGCGTTTCCGTACTGGCTTATCCGTGAATCGTTAAGCCGGAAGAAAAAAAACACCATTGATGTGTTTTCATCTCTGACCGGCGGCCGGCTGCGTGAAATAGGAATCATTCCGTTTGACAGGGTGATATGGCTTGTATTTGAAAACAGCGAATACGTTGTTATCGAACTATTCGGAACGCCGAATGTTTACCGGCTGAATCCTGAAGGTATGATACTGGAAACGTTTGAAAACCCGAACCAATGGGCCGGCAAAGCATATCCCTTCTTTCAGAAGATCCGTGAAACGGCAGTCCGGCATCCGGAACTGATTCATGACGATTCCGCCGTTGAAGAGCTGAAGACGCGCCTGTCGAAGGGTTATCTTTCATTCAATAAAACGCTGTATTTGGAATGGCTTTTCCGTTCTTCCGGAGGCAATTACCGGGAGGCGCTGAATGAAATGTTCGGCGAACTAAAAAGCGCGAAACCCCGTATTTACTCGCGTAACGGGGAGCCTTTTCTTTTTTCAATCGCGGAACTCCTTCATTTGAGCGAAACCGGCAAGCCCCCGGAAATGGAAACATTCGGGACGGTGAATGACGCGGCGAGGCAGTACGTCCGGCTAAAACAGCGCGCTGAACAGGACGTAAGCCGCCGTAACACCCTGTCAAAAGCCTCATCGCAGCGCATCCGGAAAAATGAATTATTGATAGCGGCGCTGACAAACGACATGAAAAAAGCCGGGCAATACCGCGAATGGGAGAACAAGGGTCATCTTCTGTCCGCGCATTATACGCAGATCCGTAAAGGTTTGGATTCCATATCCCTGACCGATCCGGAACATCCTGGCGATGCGCCCGTCATTATCGCTTTGAATCCCGATCTGACGCCGCATGAAAATATCGCAGCGATGTACGCGAAATCCAAAAAAATGAAGCATTCGGTGGAAAGAATCAGGCTTCGCATTCACGAAATCGAGAGAGAGAACGTTTATATAGATTCGGTTCGCGTAAAGATGGAATCTCTTCCGCCTCCGAACGGTGATTCCTTGGAGAAAATTTACCTGGATTTTGCCAGACGAAAATGGATCAAGGCGGAAACGATTTCGTCTAAGTCTGCGAAAACTGTTTTATCCGGGGACGAACTTTTCAAATCGTTTGTGCTCGAGAAGCGATGGAAAGTCTGGGTCGGACAGAATGACCAGAAAAACGAACAACTGACATTCGGTTACGCGGCGAAGGACGATTACTGGTTTCACGCGCGCGGCGTACCCGGTTCGCATGTGATCCTGCGAAAGGAACAGCGCTCTGAAAATCCGCCAAAGTCCGTGATCGAAGCCGCCGCGGGCATCGCCGCCCATTTCAGCAAGGCGAAAACCTCTGCGCTGGTTCCGGTGATCATGACCCAGAAAAAATACGTCCGCAAAATGAAACACGGCAGGCCCGGACAGGTCATCGTAGAACGCGAGGAAGTGATCATGATCGAACCGAAAAATCCGGAAAACGGGAAAGATTATTAATGAGAGCGACCAACCGTTTACTTCTTCGATTGTTCACGAAAAGACGCGGAGAGAAAGCAAATCGGTTTATGTCTTTTTTACGAACTGAGCGGCTCGCGATAAAATAAATATGTCACCGTATCAGGCTCTCATTTAAAACTTCCTCCTCCATGTCCTGTCGTGCTCACCTAACGCGACGCCAGTCGGATATCCAATAGATCATGCCGCGGATGACGTCTTCGGAAATACCGTTATTTTTTGTATAAAATTGTTTTTCTTCTTCTGTATTGCTGAAAAAAAGCAGTTGATGGCAGTTTTCGTACCGGAGAAAATAATATTATCTGCGTGATGCATTAAACGTAAACGCGTCATGTTAGGATCCGATATACATTCGCAATGGGACTTTAATTTTTTCTGACGGAACGTCCGGAAAATGTTTAAGAATTATTTAGCCGAACATACCGGGGCTTTTCTGAAATTGCGGTATTCGATGAGATTTCGTTCGACGAATAAAACGCGCTCATCGAATAATTAGCGTCTTCGGTTTAGTTTTTTTATTCATCGGCGGGATAGCGAAGAAAAGCAACGTCTGCCGGAAATGATCCGAAAAACGGCGTCATTTTTTCGGAAGATCGGTATGCGGTATCGGTGTTTTCTGGATCTCCGTTCTGATCTTGTCAAAAAATGTAACCCCGGCGGTGTTTGGCACAGCGCGTGTTCTGTATGCGTCTACGACAGTCAACGAACCCGGAACGATAATGGTTTTCACGGTTTCGTTCCCCTCGGCCCGGATTTCTTTTGATGCGATGAGAACTACTGAGTCTTCTGTGATAGAGTTCTCCGCAGGACTGCGCGGCGATCAGTCGGCTGTTGACATCGATATAGGTTTTCAGGCGCGTGTAGGTTCCGGAGAGGATCATGCCGATCGGGATCAATTAGCCGGATACCTTTCGGGTTTTATCGTTTGTTCTTTCGTGGAGATGAATGTGATAGCCGCCAGCCGCTGCGGCCGTCCGGCCTTATTTGATTCCTTCAGCGTTTGGCGATCCCGGCGACAACGGCGCTGAATTCTTTAGGCGTTTGCGGATAAAAGGCGCCGGAGTTGATAAGAAAAAAGAAAAATGAAAGCGTTAAACATTTTGACAATGATTTTACAGTTCGTTTCTCCGGATTAACAGCGTCAGCCTGTAATACGGATATGCGTTGCCCGCTCGACTGAATGATTATTAATAAGAGCATAATAATGCTTGCGTTATGATTTAAAAATGCTTATATTACGGGCATGAAAAGTAAAGACTCGCGTTCAT
>JBBIRG010000134.1:0-6742 GCA_037441945.1 Bacteroidota bacterium
AAAACGTTCATTGATATTTTTGACGACGAAGTGAGTAAACTGCGGGGGAAATCCGGCAAAATTGAATATCTCGCTCAGGGAACACTTTATCCGGACGTTATCGAAAGCGTATCCGTGAAAGGGCCGTCAGCAACGATCAAGACGCATCACAATGTCGGCGGGCTTCCGGAGAAAATGAAACTCGAACTGGTCGAGCCGCTTCGTGAACTCTTCAAGGACGAAGTGCGGCGTGTCGGGCGCGAGCTGGGTCTGCCGGACGAACTGCTGATGCGTCATCCTTTCCCCGGACCGGGGCTCGCCGTGCGCGTTCTCGGGGAAGTCACAAAAGAACGCTGCGACGTCCTTCGCGAAGCCGACGCCATTTTTATTGATGAATTAAAATCATCGGGTCAGTATCATCAGGTCTGGCAGGCGTTCGCGGTTTTTCTGCCGGTCAAATCCGTCGGCGTTATGGGCGACGAGCGAACCTACCAGAATACTATTGCCCTGCGCGCCGTGACCAGTCTCGACGGAATGACCGCCGACTGGGCGGCATTACCGTATGACCTATTGGCAAAAATATCGAACCGAATCATCAATGAAGTTCCGGCCGTGAACCGCGTGGTGTACGACATCAGTTCCAAGCCGCCCGCCACGATCGAGTGGGAATAACGCATGGAAACATTTTCATCTCTTTTCCAAAATCTTCTGAACAAACAACCTCCTAAACGAACGGTTGTTCTTCCTGAAAAGTCCTGTGAAACGCTGAATAACCGCCGTTGCATGATCTGTTCCGCCATCGGATTCGACTATACCGAAGAACTCAACATTAAAAATGAGGCGCTGAAATCATTCTGGCAAAAAAACAAACTGGTAGGCACCCTGCATCCGGTGACGCCTTCGCCTTTGGGTCGCGCATACCGCACCAACAGCAAGCGGCGCGTTTTCAGGAACAGAGATCAGGCCAAACTCGGTCTTACGGAAATCACGCGAAACGGACCCAGGGGATTGCCGGTTATTCATTGCCCGATCGAACCCGCGTCACACGCTGCGATTTACGATATCGTTCAGAAAAGGCTCATGTCGGAGAAAGGGGACGTGTTAAGGAGAATCCTGAATTACGTCATCATCCGCGGGGACTATAATCATCACGCAGTTTTATTCAGTATTAAATATTTTAATCCGGAAGTCCTTCGCGAGATGAACCGGATTTCCAAAGAACTGACGGGAGCCGTCAGCCGGATATCCGGCGTTTTTATTTTCCAGGACAAGCCGTCGTCACATTATATTTCATCGCAGGTTCAGTCCTCGTATTCAGAATTCAGAAAATTATTCGGAAAAAATTATTGTACGGAAAATGTTGGAAACAGGATGTTTCATTATTCGCCGCTGGTTTTTTCACAGACCAATTCATCCGTTGCGGAACCGCTGGTGAATCAGGTCCTGGCGTGGCTTGAACCGGGATCAACCGATGTGGTGCTTGACCTGTACAGCGGGTACGGCTTGTTCGGACTGTCTGCCGCGGATAAAGTCAGGGCGGTCATTGGCGCCGATCAATCGTATGAATCCATTGACTGCGCCAAAGAAAACGGCCTTCATTTTAAGTTATCCAAAATTCAGTATTTTCAGAAAAATATCACACCTTCCCTGATTCAGCAGCTTCTGAAAAAGCATTACGCAGGAAACGTGAAAATCATACTCGATCCGCCGCGCGCGGGAACACCGCCCGGTTTGATCGAGAGCATAGATCCTTCAAGGGTCGCGTCCGTCATTCATCTGTTTTGTGATATCGAATCCGTCCCGGCTGAATTCAGGCGCTGGGGAAGAAGCGGTTTTCAGATCGCCGAAATCATGCCGTTTGACATGTTTCCGGCGACGGATCAGGTTGAAATGGTCGTAAAGATAACTGTATAAAAAAAAGCGGCCTGTTTTTAATAAGCCGCCTCAAATGAATATTCAAAAAGATTTACAGAGGAGTAATCGTAATACTGCCGTCGTTATTGATAATTACCGAATAACTATGCGTTCCAATCGTCATAGTAATTGTTGTACCTGAAAATGTCAGAACGCCGGAAATGGTAAAGTCACCGGCAATGGTACCGTTCAGTCCGTCTTTATCGGGGACTAAATCCTGTCTGATCGTGAAATTCACCGTTCCTCCGGTTGGCCTGCTTGAACCTTCCGCTACCTGTAGGTTGACAAAAGTAAACTGATAAGTGTTGTAATAATTCAGGTCATCGCTGGATGTAGGAGTCAGTTTGCCGACAGCAAAATGAATATTCAGCTGGAGGGTCCCGTTCAAAACAAGCGTTCCCGCTGTGCCGGGGTTGATATAATTTCTTAAACCCGTCACCGTGAAAGCCGTGTTGCTGGCGGCAATATAAATCCGCGCATTGTTTTTATCGACGCTGTCGTTAACGGTAACATGAGAAACATAAGCCGTATCGGTCAGAAGCGGATTCAGGTATCCGTTGAAATTGGGGGCATAACGGACCCAGTAACCGGCTGTTAATGTATCCCCGCCGAATTTGTGGGAAGCCCAGCAATGCCATGTATCCGGCGGATAGAGCGTATCGGTTGATGCCATGGTTTTCGCCAGAGTTGGCGGCGCGGCAAAACGCACGGTATCCGTAAGGGCGATGCCGATCTCGGTGTTGAGAAGCACATTCTTGATAACAGCTTTAGCTCCGCGGTCATCATTTGCCACGTCATCGGCGAGTACCCGTTTATCGCTGTTCAGTTTGTCGCAAGCGGTAACTGCGAGAACCCCCAGGCCCAGAAAAAGAAATGCCCTTTTCATCAATTTCATTGATGACTCCTTTTGCAGATTTTGTTGGAAGAAAATATTGGATTAAAATAATACATATATTTATTATACAAAAAAGGTTGCGGTTCATCAAGTAAAAACTTAGGGAAACAATATGCATTCTGTAAAAACACTGGATTCATCCAAAGATTTGCAGGTCCCGAAAATCATTTGTCTGGGTTCCAATTACCGGGATCATATTCAGGAAATGAAAGGATCATTTGAAAAACCGGATTCAGAGATGCCGGTGCTTTTTCTAAAGCCGCCATCAGCAATGATCCATAACGGAGGGAAGGTCATCAAGCCTCGTTATGCCGGTGAGATGCATCACGAGGTTGAGTGCGTGATCGTCATCGGGAAGAACGGCAGGCGAATCAGCCCGGAAAAGGCCGTGGATTATATTCTGGGCTTTACGGTCGGATTAGACATGACCCTGCGCGATCTGCAGAAAAGAGCGAAACAGCGGGGTGAACCCTGGGCAATTGCCAAGGGATTCGATACCTCGGCGGCTGTGGGCCATGTCGTACTGCGCGACGAAATTCCTGACCCCCAGAACCTCGAACTGAACCTGTGGGTCGACGGAACGCTGAAACAAAAAGGAAACACCGGCGATATGATTACCGGAATCTATGATATCGTGGCAAGAGTTTCAGAATATTTTACGCTGGAACAGGGAGACCTGATATTCACGGGAACGCCGTCGGGCGTCGGACCTGTCTGCCACGGAAGCCGTATCCGGGCTTCGCTGGACCGTTATGTAAATATCGAGGTGGGTGTGGAATTCGAGCGTTAGTCGTCTGTGGAGGATGCGATCTTCTTCTCCAGCGCGCTGATGACGTCATTGACGGTAACAGAGGACGTGGAGCCCAGTACAGCCAGATAAAGCTGATAGTTGCCGGTCCGGTTGGAACAGAAAAGGATTTTAGTTCCGTCGCTATTCAGTTTCGGAAACAAATCATCGCCGTCGTCAAACGTGATGCGGGTTTGCTCGGAGCCGTCTATCTGCATTTTGTAGACTTCAAAATTACCGTCGCGGTTGGAAACGAAAGCGGCATATTGGTTATTTCCGGAAACGCTGGACTGGATATTCATACCAGATGATTTAGTCAGGTACTGTATCTCGGCTTTGCCTTCGTCCGGCAGGAAGCCGATATTATATTCGTCGTCCGATATACGTTCTGAAAAAAGGATTTTATCGCCCGCGAATGACGGATCAATGTAAGTTTTCCCGTCGGCGCCGAGGAATTTGAACATAAAGTTGCCGCTTTTTTCAATAGTATAAATGGACGAAGTTTTTTGCCAGAACGGATGCGGGCTGAAATCAGAGCGGTCGCTGGCGAAAACGATGGACACGGTATCCATAAATACAGGGCTCCAGTTGTCCGATCCGTAACTGGAAGTCACTTTTCGGACATTTTTGCCGTTGCGGTCCATAACAAAGATTTCTCGGGCCTTAAAGGTTTTGGCGCCTTTATCCTCACGGGTTGACGCGAAGGCGATCTGACGGCCGTCGGTTGAGAACGACGGATTCTCGTCGGAACCGGGATCGGTGGTCAGTTGGACAACCGAGCTTTCGCCGGCATTCAGGTCCATGAAATAAATGTCCCAATTGCCTTTCCGGTCGGACTGAAAAACAATTCTGTTTCCGTCGGGGTGAATGGCCGGCATGACGTCGTTGCCGCTGTTGTTGGTGACCCGAGTGACGGTATAGGGACTGACAAAACGGGATGCGAGCCTGTCCAAGTACGTGTCGCCCTTGTAATCACGTATGATGGCAAGATAATCCTGGTATGCCGAACGCCGTTTTCCTTTTGACAGGAGCAGATCGCCCCGATGATACCGAGCGTCAAGATGAGAAGGGTCGTTTTTAATAGCGATTTCAAAATACGCCAGAGCGTAATTTTTGCGGCCGATCTTCAGGTATTCCACTGCGATATCGTAATTCAGGTTCGCGTTTGTGCTGTCGTTGATCCATTTATAAAACAGCTGGGTAAGGTCGCTGCTCAACGTCATGGTTGAATCCAGTTCGCGCTGCTGAATTTCCGCGCCGCCCTCAGCCTGGGCGTGAATGATTTCTGTAAATACCAGCAGAAAAAAAGCGATAAATGTTCCAAACAATATTTTGAAAAACATATGGACAAATCTCCTGGATAATAATCCCAAGGCTGCATCAAAACTCAAATACAATTTGCAGTCAAAATACCATAATCGTGATTGAATATCAAGTATTATTTATCTAATCGGATGTTCAAAAAACGAATAAAGCAAAAATCTGCCGGGTTATTCAAATTTTCCGGTAATCACTTCCGGAACGAGGTCGGTTTTTTTATTTTTCTGCCCTGAATCCGATGGTCTGTAAATCCCGTCGTCAGGATCATTCTTAGTGTAGACTTTTTCTTTTTCGGCGATCAGATTCTGGATTTTCATGAGCCCTTCCAGCAGGCCTTCCGGCCGCGGCGGACAGCCGGGGACATAAACGTCTACCGGGATGAACTGGTCGACCCCCTGAATCAGCGTATAGGTGTTGAAGAATCCCCCGGTGGACGCGCAGGCGCCCATGGAGATGCACCATTTGGGATCGGGCATCTGGTCCCAGATTTTTTTCAGCACCGGCATCAGCTTGATGGAAACCCGTCCGGAGACGATCATCAGGTCGGCCTGACGCGGCGAGAAGCGGATCGCCTCTGCCCCGAAACGCGCCATGTCGTACCGCGGGCCCAGCGTCGCCATCATCTCGATCGCGCAACACGCCGTTCCGAACGGCATCGGCCAGAGCGAATTCTTCCGCCCCCAGTTCCACAACGCGTCAACCGTCGTCGTAAGGACGTTGTCTTTGAGTTCTTTGGTCCAGTCCATCCTTAAGTCCTTTGATTGATCCAATATATGAAAAATCATGAATCTTTCAAATACTTCCTCATCAAATATTTTTACAAAAAAAAACAGTTCCGCAGGGCATGTTAGCCGTTGCGGAACTGTTCGAGGCAGAGTAAAGTGTGACTGAAGAAATTTATAAGCCTTTTTTAAAATATTCGTTCACTTTGTTCCAGTTGACGACATTCCAGAAGCCGGCGACATAGTCGGCGCGACGATTCTGGTATTTCAGGTAATACGCGTGTTCCCATACGTCGATGCCGAGCAGAGGCGCCTGTTTCTCGCTGAGCGGGCTGTCCTGGTTGGGTGTGCTGGTAATGATAAGTTTTTTAGAAGAGTCCAGGTTCAGCCAGGCCCAACCGCTTCCGAACCGGCCCATCGCGGCTTTCTGGAAATCTTCTTTAAATTTATCAAAACTTCCGAATGTTTTGACAATCGCGTCGCCGATATCGTTTTTCGGCTCGCCGCCGGCGTTCGGTCCCAGGATAGTCCAGAAGAACGAATGATTGACATGTCCCCCGGCATTGTTGCGGATCACCGTGCGGATGTCATCGGGAACGGACGCAAGGTCTTTGACCAGATCTTCGGCGGATTTGCCCTGCAGATTCGGATATTTTTCGAGCGCGTTGTTCGCATTGGTGATATAAGCCTGGTGATGTTTGGTGTGATGGATGTTCATCGTCATTTCATCAATAAAAGGTTCAAGCGCTTTATAAGCGTACGGAAGCTGGGGTAATGTGAAGGCCATGTTATTTCTCCTGTTGTTAAGCGTTTTATAAATTTCTTTTACTGATGTTTATAACGCACGATATTCCGAAAATAATCCCGGAAAAAGAAAATTTTAGTTGAAAGGATGTGAATAATTTATTAAACACATCATGTTTTTTGCTTCGATTAATAAAAAATATAAAGCAGGATTTTAAAAATGAAACCGGAAATAATAGAAAAAGAACTGAAGAAATTATCCGATAAAAATCAGGCTGCGATTCTGCAGCGGTTTTTCAAAACGGGACCAGGGGAATACGGAGAGGGCGACCGCTTTCTTGGGATCAAAGTGCCCGTTCTGCGTTCGTTCGCGCGGAGCCA
>JBBIRG010000135.1:0-6738 GCA_037441945.1 Bacteroidota bacterium
AGCGGACTTTATCACCCGTCCGTATATTCGCTGGCCCGCCACCAGAACAAGATGTTCATCGGAACAAGACAGGGACTAAATTACGCGATTCCGGGAAAAAACAATTACGACATTTATAAAGTTGAAATCCCGGAATTGTTCAACCTTACCGTTTACAAAATGCTGAGCGAAGGACCTGTTCTGTGGCTGGGCACCAATAACGGCATTTATTCGATTGATGAATCACGGAAGCAATGGTTCCACTACAGCGCTTACGGATTCAAAGTCGGCGCAACGGCTTATACGCGCGAGGAAATCCGCGGCATCGCAGAAAACGATTCGTTCATTTTTTTCGCCGCGAACAATAACGTCGTGAGCCTACATAAGACGAGCCGGGAATGGCTTAGCATACCCGTGAACATCGATTTTTTATCTGCCGGCATCAACGACGCGCAGGCGGACAATGTCAATCTCTGGATCGCCACGAATTCAGGCGTTTTGCGGCTTCACCTAAAAAAA
The DNA here is from genome assembly GCA_037441945.1 of Bacteroidota bacterium. Classification (GTDB taxonomy): domain Bacteria; phylum CLD3; class CLD3; order SB21; family JBBIRG01; genus JBBIRG01. Next base: position 499 of record JBBIRG010000135.1, read on the forward strand.
AGGAAATGGTTCTTTTATTCTTCCCGCGACGGACTCGGCGATGATACGGTTTATTCGATCCTGATCGACGGCGATTACGTCTGGTTCGGTAACCGGCACGGTGTCACCCAATTTTACTGGAACGCGCCGCATCTGAGGGAATGACGCTGAACGGCAATCAAGAATCGCCACGAAGTCACAAAGACACCACGAGAACTAAAAAAATATAATTTTCGTGGCTTGGTGACAAAATTTATATTATTTTTTTACACATTAAATACCTCCCCCAATTTCGGAGCCAGCACCGATTCAAATCCGTCTGATTTGAGCAGTTCGGCGAACGGCAGTAACTGGGAATCCTCGCCGTGAACTAAATAAATTCGCGTGTTCTTCCCTACTTTCCTCAAAAATCCAAGTAAGTCCTGCTGATCGGCGTGACCGCTGAATGAGTTGATCTTTACGACCCGCGCTTTGACCTGATATTCATTGCCGATAATTTTCACTGTTTTCTGGCCGTCAATAATTTTTCTTCCCAGAGTGTTCTCCGCCATATAACCGACTATTAATATCGTGTTCGCGTGATTCTCAATGTTATTCGCGAGATGATGAAGGATACGTCCCGCTTCTCACATCCCCGACGCGGAAATGATGATGCAGGGTTTCTTGTACGAATTCAGGTTTTTAGATTCCTCAAGTTTCCGGAGATATTTTAAATTATCAAACAGAAAAGGATTATCGCCAGAATCCATGAGTTTTCGGGCCTCTTCATCATAATAATTCGGATAGATCTTAAAAACCTCGGTCACGTTCACCGCCATGGGACTATCCACAAACACGGGTAACGCGGGAACTTTTTTCTTCTCATACAATAAATTCAGGTGATAAATGATTTCTTGAGTTCTTTCCACGCTGAACGCAGGGATGATGATTTTGCCGTTTTCTTTGAACGCGTGTTCAATCGTTGCAATAAGCTTATCTTCAATTTCCTCGACCGGATCATGGAGCCGGTTTCCGTACGTGCATTCTGTAATCAAATAATCCACATCGGTAATCTGATCGGGGTCTTCGATAATGGGGAGATTCACCCTTCCGAGATCTCCGGTAAATCCGATTCTGATTTTCCGCCCGTCTTCGGTGATGTCCATCCGGATCATCGCGGAACCCAGGATATGCCCGGCATTCAGCATCCTGACTTTAACGTTGGGGATCGGTTCAAACGGACGGTTGTAATTGACGCTCATGAAATTATCAATACACCGCTGCGCTTCTTTGATCGTATACAGCGGCTGACGCGGTATCTCTCCTTTTTTAATGAGGCGTTTATTGAGAAACTGCACATCCCTTTCCTGTATTAATGCCGAATCCTGAAGCATGACATTGCAGAGACTCATGGTCGGACCGGTGCAGAAAATATTGCCGTCGAAGCCGCTTTTTACCAGATTCGGGATGTTGCCGCTATGATCGATATGGGCATGCGAGAGGATCATGGCGTTGACGGATTGCGGATCGAACAGAAAATTCCGGTTCCGTTCATACGATTCATCGCGGCGGCCCTGGTAAAGGCCGCAATCAAGCAATAATCGCTTACCGTCAATATTCAGAAGATGCTGACTTCCGGTAACGCTCCTTGCCGCGCCGCAGAATTGGATTTGCATGGTGTTTGTCCTGAAAAAATGAAAAAAAATATTTTGACAATAAATAAATAATCCTATATTCATTAGATAAGCATTATTTTTCTTTTTCTAAAGTACTTTTTAATTTAAAACGAAAGGTTCTATAATGAAAAAAATTACATGTTGTAAGGTATTCCTCATGACAGCGCTGCTGATGTCGTCGGCGTGGTCGGAAGTAAGGGCGCAGTTGCTTGTTGAGAATTTTAATTATCCGGCTGGAAATTTACTTACGGCTCATGGTTGGACAAATCACAGCGGTACAACAAATTTTATCAAAGTCAGTAACCAGGGATTGACATATACCGGATATGCCGGTTCAAATGTAGGCAATTCAGCAAGGCTAATTACAGCGGGAGGAGAGGACGTCAACAGAAAATTTGATTCCATCTCAACTGGTTCTGTTTATACGGCTTTTTTGGTAAAAGTTGATACTGCAAAAACAACGGGCGATTATTTTTTCCATTTAGGACCATATACTTTGGGTTCAACATTCCGATCCAGAGTATGGGTCAAAACCAACGGAACAAATATTGCCTTTGGAATAAGTCCGGCCACATCTGTAAGTACAACGGCTCTCAAATATACTGGATTTAATTATACAATCGGAACAACCTATTTATTAGTTATAAAAAGCACATTTGGAGAAGCGCCAAAACTATTTATTAATCCTATCGTTGGTTCTCCAGAACCGACAGCGACTGTAGTTTCGGATACAATATTACCCCCGGGTTCATTTGGAACAGTTGCGCTTCGACAGGGTGCAAGTACCTCTACCCCTGGACTATTGATTGACGGCATTCGCATCGATACAACTTGGGCTGGCGCAGTAGCCGCATCCAATGATCCCCCGACATCTTTCAACCTTCTCGAGCCGGCCAACGGCTTCCGCTGGGAAGTCAGCGTGTCTTCCACGGATTCGATGTATTACCGATGGAACCGATCAATCGATCCGGAAGGCTCATCCGTCTTCTATAGCTTTGAGTATGACACTTCGGCAACCATGGATTCTCCATTCCATGATTTTTATCCGATAGGAACAGATACTTTTTACGTTGATTACGCCCGTTGGGATGCCGAGTGGCTGCAGGATCTCGGAATTGATTCGATGACGATGTACTGGCGTATCATCGCAAGCGACGGCGACAACGAAACCGTGAGCAGTCAGCTATGGTCGGTTAAATATGTTCTTATTCCCGAAGCCAACACCAAATTCAGCGCCGATCTGGCCGGATACCAGGTCGTGCCCCCGACCAATTCACAATTTACGGGATGGGGATATTTTGAAATGAGTTCCGATTCCAGCAGTTTGTTCTACCGTATTTATATTCCCGACGGAGTTTCACCGGTCACCATCCGGAACAATTGGGCAGGATCAGGATCAGATGAACCTGTGTTATATGAATACAATTTAGTCGGTGATTCAGCCGTAGGAACTCAGGTTATTCCCATTAATATAGCCCGCGAATTATGCGCCGGCCGTTTGTATATATTGCATCCCGGAGCCGGTATCCGAGGCCAGATTTACAAAGGAACCTCTCCGGTTTTACTGAATCCTGCGCGTGAGCTGAACGTGATTGAATTCGAGGAATCCATCGAACTCGACTGGACGGAACCGCTGTCTGTAAAAAAATCATCGAACGTTTACCGTTTCAGAGATAAACAGTTTTCACGCAGCCCGAAAAAAGCGGATGTAACTGAATCCATCCAAACGCCCGGCTATCCGGGCCTTCTGACCGGTTACAATATATACCGTTCTGTCGACGGCTTTGGGTTCATGAAAATCGCGCAGACGAATTCATTATATTATATTGATTCCAATGTAACCGCTGGAAACACCTACTGGTATTTCGTTTCTGCCGTTTATCTCGAAGGCCAGGCGCATTGGACGGATACGGTAGAAGCGACTCCTACCGTAGGTTTTTCTTTTGTCGAAGGATTCAACGACACCAGCATGACCGTATCCGGCGAGTTACCGGCAGGCTGGACTAAAATGGACGCCGACGGCGGAGACGAAGATCCGTTCTGGGGTGAATGGCGCGTTATGCCTGATCTGAACGCATCGTTTACAACATTTGAAGGCGACGGCATGATGTTCATCAATTACAAAGCCGCCAATTCCAATGGACTGATTAACGAATGGTTGATCTCTCCTCGTCTGATTACCAGCCAGTCATCCATGGTTCGATTAGCTTTCGCAGCGCGAGCATCGGGCGGCGACTGGCCGGATTCCATGCAGGTACTGGTTTCTAAGACAACATCCGCGCCGAATCAGTTTACACTCATTGATTATTTCCTCGTAACCGGCGACTGGGAACAATATGATTACAATCTGATGCTGAACGGCGTCCTGCCCGGCGACACATTCTACGTCGCGTTCCGCTACCTGATATACGACGGCGGTTCATACGGCAGCAACAGCGATATGCTGATGCTCGATTACGTCCGCATCGACGGCATGCCGATGCCCGTCGGCGTCGATGAACCGATTTCCGGAACGCCGAAGTCCTTCGCGCTGTTCCAAAATTACCCGAATCCTTTCAATCCGACAACATCGATCAAGTACGATCTCAAGGATAAAGCCAAGGTCACGCTAAAGATCTACAATATGCTCGGACAGGAAGTACGGACTCTGGTGAGCCGCGAACAGAGCCCCGGACAGTACACGATGGAATGGGACGGTAAGAACAACGCGGGACTCTCAGTTTCCAGCGGCGTGTATATTTACAGAATTCAAGCCGGTGATTTTGTGAAAGCGAAGAAGATGATGTTCATCAAGTAAAACGTTTTTACATTTTTGAAAAGTTAAACTTCTTGAAGAAATTTAACTTTTAACGAAATTCAAGGGAATTGAGAAATCAATTCCCTTTTTTTTATTGACATAAGCCCTTTTTATAATTATTATTTCACGCCTTTTTTTAACATTGGTCTTTTAACAAATCAGAGAGGTTCTTATGAAAAACATGGTACAAACGTGCATCACATCTTTTCTGCTTGTGACACTAGGTATAATGTCAGCAGAAGCGCAGAAAATGAATAAAGCAACCAGCGATTTCATTATTGAGAAACCGCAATCGCAAAAAGAATTCAGGGTATTATCAGGCGGAAACATTGTTGAACTTTTTGAAGGGGATTTTCCCGCTTCCGGATGGCGCTTGATCAATCCAAACGCAGGAAGCCTTACATTCACTCAATTTAATGGCGCTAACGGACCCAGCATCAACGGCCAGAAATGTATTCAGATGCCATTCTACAGTTATGGCAGTTCAAATCACAGAGATACATTATTTACATCAGTATTGAATACTCCTTTAACCAATGATTCTCTGATTTTCGACTGGGCCTATCAGTTTTACCCTAGCGCATCCTATTACGACAGCCTTTTTGTCCTGATTTCAACAGACGGCGGTTTGACGTTTCCCATTTCGGTTTTTCGAAGAGGAGGCCCGTCTCTTGCAACAGCCGGTTCATCAAGTAATAATTTTACGCCCACTTCTTCATCGCAATGGCAACGCTTTGCATACCCTATAAGCGGATTGACAAATGTCGTTGTCGCTTTTGCTACTCTTAACAAATATGGAAATAATTTATATATCGACAATGTCATCGTAGGAGAACAAAAACAGAATGATATCCAAGTAACTTCATTTCTCACTTTGATTCCAGATACCAATTACGTTTTGGGAGATTCAATACTTGACCTGACGCCTAAAGTTCTTATATCCAATATCGGACTGAATAACATATCGACTACTTTTACGATGAGACTTACGATACCCGAACTGAGTTATATCCAGAACCAAAATGTTGTTTCAATTAACAGCGGAACTTCTCAGGTTATAATTTATCCTAATGTCTTCGCACCCTCCGGGACGGATATGAACATTGAGATTTCAATTGATTTCGCGGATGATCAAAACCATTTGAATGACACTCTCCGGCAGAAATCCATTGTTTTCTCAGGCGCGCTTCGTAGTCATGTTTTATATGAGCAATGGACCAGCTCCACCTGCGCACCCTGCGCATCCAATAACCCGACGATTGACGCTTTTATTGAATCACACATTGACAGCGTTGTGGCCGTGAAATATCATGTCGGCTGGCCGGCGCCGGGAAATGATCCGATGTATCTCCACAATCCTACTCAATCTTATGACCGCAGATATTATTATGGCGTTAACAGCGTTCCGCATATTCGGGTCGAAGGATTAATTGAACCGGTATATCCCTATACAACAGCCGGCAGTTTATTAAATCCATTTGTTCAACGCAATTCCATTCCTACTCCGGTGACATCGGTGACAGTCTCCAGTTCAAGACTGTCTATCGATTCAATTCGTTCCGTTGTCACGGTAGAAATTCTGAGTCCATTAATGACCAATACATATTTTCGTGTACAGGCCATCGAACATGTTATCAATTATACAACTGCGCCAGGCACCAATGGAGAAAAAACATTTTATGATGTTTTTCGCAGGGCCTACCCCTCTTCATTAGGTACGCTTTTACCGTTAGAACCGGGTACTTATGAATACGAATTTAGCTATAAAATTAATCCGGTTTGGATTGATTCGAATATTTATACCATTGC
>JBBIRG010000136.1:0-2134 GCA_037441945.1 Bacteroidota bacterium
ATACGGCCGCTTTGATGGAATATACGGATTTGGAAATTGGGAATCAATTGCTGAATTTCACAAGCCCGTTTGACGGCAGCTATTTTACCTGAGCGTCCGGTGATGACATGCACGGGCATTCTCAGAGTTTTCAGGCCGGGACGCAGATCCAGGTTTTTCATGGTACCGCCGACCGAGAAATCGGAATCATACCCGATGACCGAATGATTTACCGGGAAGGCGAATTCGGGCGCGTTGATATTGCCTGTAATTTTCAGGAAAATGTTTTGCTTCGACATATTATGCCAGTACAGTGTCGTAATGCACGGATCATAAACGATACGCCATTCCAAAGAATTTGATTTCATCTTCTTTCGCATCGTCATGAGTTTTTCCCATTGGTCAGGAAAACTTTCCATAACGTGACGGCTGCAGTTATCAATATTGTTCTGCCATCCTTCGGCGCCGTGAAATGTGTTGCACATGATCACGCGCTTTGTGAGTTCTGGATGTTCGATCGCTAGTTGCGCGGCGACAAATCCGCCATAAGAATGACCAAAAACATGAGCGCTTTCGATTTTCACAAATCGCAACAGACTTGCAATATCGCGTACGTCCCGCTCGATTGAAAAAACCGTATCGCTGCATATACTTCGCCCCCGTCCCCGCGCTTCAACATAGATAACGCGGAACTTTCTCTCTAATTTTTTAAAATACGGCTTAAAATAATCACGCAAATTTCCCGGCCCGCCTGGAATCAGCAGGAGCGGCTCTCTTTTTCCGCGCGATTCATAATATAACCGGCATCCGTCCGGTAAATCAGCATATTCCGAATGAACCGGCGATGGGGAAAAAATATAAGATAAAATGATAACGGAAAAAACGCACCCATACGTTTATATCATAATCAAAATAAAAAAGGCTGTTTTCGGGGCGGAATGATTTTGATTTTTTGTTGCGCCGGTATTCGTCGATCGTCTGTTGACTGCGGATGATCACGGAGCGAATGGTAGGCTCGGCTTTTCGGATGAACGTTCCTGGAAAGAAACCGATCCAGAAAATCAAAATGACTAATGGAACGATAAGCGCGATTTCCCGTTTTCCAATATCCCGGAAAACAGATGCATTTCCGGCGTTCATGGGGCCGAACATGATTTTTTGGTACATCGACAGCATATAGATCGCGGTAAAAATGATTCCCAGCAGGGCAACACCCGTCCAGATGCTGGAAGCGACAAAAGGCGACGCGAATGTTCCGATCAGGAGAAGAAACTCGCCGATAAATCCGCCGGTACCCGGGAGGCCTATCATGGACAACGTCATCAGCAGAAACAGCGCGCCGAAAACCGGCATCGGCTTCCATAATCCGCCGAACGCGGCAACGTCGTCTGTTGACATGCGGTCATGCAGAAAACCGATCATGATAAAAATTCCCGAGACGGTCATTCCGTGGGCGAACATCTGAACGGCGCCGCCGGTCCAACTCTGCGAGGTCATGGCGAATACGCCGAGCGCCATCATGCCCATGTGACTGAGCGACGCGTAGGCGATTAATTGTCGCATGGTCTTTTGCGCCCACGCGGTCATCGCTCCGAATACGACGCTGAACGCGGACAGTCCCATCAGGTACGGACTCCATTCATACACTGCTACCGGAAAAAATGGAATACTGAACCGCATCAGCCCGTAAACAGCCGTCTTAGCGAGAATGGCGGCTAATAGAACCGTAACGGCTATCGGCGCCTGCGTGTACACAAGCGGCTGCCAGGTGTGAAAAGGAAAAACCGGCGCCTTGATCAGAAACGCCAGCGTGAACGCTGCAAAAAGCCACATCTGTACTTTCAGGGGCAACGCTGTTTTTTCAAAAGCCTCGATGGCAAAACTGTGCGCCGACGCCATCGACAGTCCGTTATGAACCGGTCCGGTCTGAAAATACATATACAAAACCGCGACCAGCATCAGCAAACTGCCCGCCATGGTGTAAATGAAAAACCGTACGGTCGCGCGGACGCGGTCTTCGCCGCCCCATAAGCCGATCAGGAAGTAAAGCGGGATCAGCATTACTTCCCAGAAAACATAAAACACAAGCATATCTCTTGCTGCGAACACGCCGAGTATGCCGGATTCAAGGAAAAGCAGAGCCGTAACGAAAGTT
>JBBIRG010000136.1:2165-6687 GCA_037441945.1 Bacteroidota bacterium
CACGGCCAGCGGAAAGATGAAAGCCGTCAGTAAAACCAGAAGCAGGCTTAACCCGTCGGCCGCAACATGAAACGAAGCGCCCCAGGCCGAAATCCACGGAACGTTGATCGCGAACTGAAAGCCGGAAATCGTTTCATCATACAAAATAAACATGACTAACGACAAAAGGAATACCAACCCCGTTACAATGACCGCGAATCGTTTCACGGCCGTCGTTTTATCTTTGGGAATCAGTGCCAGGACGAGGATGCCGGCAAGAGGAAGCGCGTTGAGTAAGGTTAACAGCGAGTCATGAAGCCATTGCATGGTGGTTTCCGGTATGGGTAATGATCAGAAAAAATCAAAGTCTGCCCTAAAGGGTTTAGTTGAATAAATAATACAGAATGATAACAATACCGATCAGCATGAAGAATCCGTACGTCTGCACATAACCGGACTGAAAAATCCGCAGGATGCGCCCGGTCAGGTCAATCGCGCTTGCCGTGACATTGATCGTACCATCAATCGCTTTCCGGTCAAGTCCTTTCCAGAATATTTTTTCGGAGAACCATTGCAGGGGACGGATCAGGTATTTACCGTAAAAGTCATCGACAAAATATTTGTTCAGCCACAACCGGTAAAGCGGCTTATAATCAGCCGCCATCTTTTCCGGATTCATTTTTTTAGTGAAGTACATAATAGCCGCGATGACGATGCCCGCGAGGGACGCCGTAAGAACGAAGCCGGCCAAAACCCATTCATTGGCTCCGTGATGGGGAGCCGTCAGCCCGCCGCCAACGGATGACGACAGGAAAGCGCTGAACCACTGATGGCCGTTCAAAAATTCAGGAACGTTCAGCAATCCTGCAAAAGCCGAAAAGGCGGCGAGTATCATCAGCGGTACGGTCATGACTTTCGGCGATTCATGCAGATGGGATTCTAGTTCAGGCTTCGAGGCCGGTTTAAAAAATACGACAAACGCCAGGCGCGACATGTAGAATGCCGTCATCAGCGCGCCCAGTACGCCGAACCAGTAAGTCGATTTGTAACCGTTGTGATAAGCTGCGGTAAGGATTTCATCTTTGCTGAAGAATCCGGAAAACGGCGGAATGCCGCTGATAGCGATCCAGCCGACAATAAACGTCATTGCGGTGATGGAAAGTTTTTTATACAGCCCGCCCATATTGCGGATATCCTGCGGATCGCCGTCGGTTCCAGTATGGCGGAAGGCATGCATCATGGCATGAATCACGCTCCCGGCGGCAAGGAACAACAGGGCTTTGAAAAACGCGTGCGTGAATAAATGAAAAATACCCGCCGCGTAAGCGCCCACGCCGACGCCGACAAACATGTACCCCAACTGGCTGATCGTGGAATACGCGATGATCCGCTTGATGTCGTTCTGCACCATCGCGATCGTCGCGGCGAATAACGCGGTTATGATTCCGGTGTACATGACTAATTCGCCCGCGCTCATCCCCAGCACGTAACCGATCGGGCCGACGTCGAACGAGAAGAACGGATAACAGCGCGCCGCCATGAACACTCCGGCCGTGACCATCGTCGCTGCGTGGATCAGCGCCGATACCGGCGTAGGGCCTTCCATCGCGTCCGGAAGCCAGACGTACAGCGGAACCTGCGCCGATTTGCCCGCCGCGCCAATAAACAACAGCATGCCGATGCCCGTCATCGTCGCGCCGATCAGGATGATATTGGGATAATTGCTAATCGCTTCAAACAGCGCGTCGTAATGCAAAGTGCCGAACGTGGTGAAAATCAGGAACAGCGCGATTAAAAATCCTGCGTCGCCGATGCGGTTGACTATAAACGCTTTCGTTCCCGCCGATGCCGCCGACGGCTTATGATACCAGAATGAAATGAGCAGATAGGAACATAATCCGACGCCTTCCCATCCGAGAAACATCAGCGCGAGATTATTCGCCATAACGAGAATCAGCATGGAAAAAATAAAAAGGTTCATGTAAATGAAGAACCTCTGCCGGTCGGCGTCTTCGGACATGTAGCCGATCGAATAGACGTGGATAATGAATCCGACGCCTGTAACGACCAGCATCATGACCGCCGACAGGGAATCGGCAAGGAACCCGAAGGATACCGTTAAATCAGCCGCCGAGAACCATGTGTAATAATCTATATTGTAACGATGTCCCTGCGCGACCATGATGAATACGAAGACCGATAACACAAAAGAAATTCCGACCACGGCCGATGCAATAACGCCCGTCGCTTTTTGTAGGATGTCGCTCCGGCCTGATTCGCTGCGTTCTGCCTTCAGCCGGATAACCGTCAGCGTCAGGTTAACCAGAACGCCGGTAAGAGGCAGAATAGGGATCAGGAATAATATCAGTTTCATCGTCATTCTCCGGTTCAGCCCTGCATGCTTCTGAGATCATCCACGCGGATGGTTTGTTTGGCGCGGTATATCGCGACGACTAACGCCAGCCCGACGGCCGCTTCAGCCGCGGCGACGGTCATGACTAAGAAAACCGCGATCTGCCCGTCCATCGAATCGAGGAAACGCGAGAAAGCTACTAAACTCAGGTTCAGAGCGTTCAGCATTAGTTCCAGTGACATGAAAACGACGATCGCGTTCTTTCGCGTCAGCGCGCCGACCACGCCCAGCGTGAACAGAATGGCGGATAATATCAGATAATGCGATAAGGGAACCATAAAACCTCTAATCAAATTTCCGTTTCGCGATCAGCAACGCGCCTATCATGCCGAGCAGCAGCACGACAGAAGCGATCTCAAAAGGATACAGGTACTGCGAAAACAGCGCCGTCGCCAGCGTTTCCACATGCCCGAACTCGCGGGTCATCTCGATCGGGTACATGCCTTTTTCCCCGATCACGGGCGAGACTTTCATCGCGCCGCCGATCTGGATCAGGATCACGAACGCCAGGATCGCCGACAGAATCGCCATCGGCCCGTAATCCTCCTTCACCGCCGATTCGGTCTCCAGATTCAGCAGCATGACCACAAACAGGAACAGCACCATGATCGCGCCGGTATACACCAGCACTTGGATCACGGCGATAAATTCGGCTTCCAGCGTAATATAAATCACCGCGAGGCAGAAAAATGTCTTGATCAAAAAAATCGCGCTGTACACGGGATTCTTCACCGTCAGCATGAGAATCGCCAGCGCGACGGACAACGCCGCGAAAATATAAAAAACGGGATTGAGCGAGAAATAGAAAATGGCTGTTTCCATGAATCCGTTATTCCGGCGTTATTGAGTTTTCGTTTTCGTGGCGCACATCCGAAACCGTGAAGTTGCTGGAATGTTTCATCGCCTTGTATTTTTTATCGGCGCGTTCGGCTTTTTCCAGGTGCGTTTTGATGTATTCGTCATACACCTGAAGAAGCCGCTCTTTGTCGTAAATGAAATCTTCGCGGGTGTAATCGGCCAGGTTATGCCTGTCGGTCATGTCGATAGCGTCTTCCGGGCAGGCTTCCACGCACATGCCGCAGAATATACAACGTAATTCGTCAATTTCAAACACGATCGGAAATTTTTCGCGGTTGTCGTCCCAGCCGCCGTCGGAGGCTACGATGCGGATGCAGTCGGCCGGACATGCCGTCGAGCACATTTCGCAGGCGACGCACTTTACGCGTCCCCGATCATCGCGCGTAAGCATATGCAAACCGCGGAATTTTTCCGGTAATACTTTTTTCTGTTCCGGATAGCTGATCACAAGTCTTTTCGCGAACAGATGCTTGAACGTCAGCCACAGCCCTTTGATAACCGGAATTAAATAACTCTGCACAATCCAGCTTTGTTTGCGTCCCTGCGGACTGACCGGTTTGACGGTTACTGCCATTTTACATCCTTTAATTCTGTCATCAATGAGACTCGAAATTCTTTTCCCAGCTAAACACGCGAAAAACGCAAAATCATACTGCCTAAATACCTTTCGTATGTTTCGTTTGTTTCGTGGGCCGTATTATTTTTCTTTTATTGCCACAAAGTCACCAAGACACAAAGGGTTGAATTGCATATGTTTCCTCTGAGTCTTCTCGTCTTGGCGAGAAAATTTCTTCGCGTTCATTGCGTGCTTTGCGGTTAACTTTCTTCATGTCCTCGTGGCAGAGGATTAATTCACGAAGGCCATCAATACGGCCGCGTAGATCAGGTTGCCGATCGCCAGCGGGATCAGCCATTTCCATCCCAGATTCATCAGCTGGTCGTAGCGGAACCGCGGAAGCGACCAGCGCATCCACACAAAAAATATCATAATGAATCCTACTTTGAAAAACATCCCCGCGATCTGGATGATCTGTTTCGTCAGCGGCGCGAGATCCATTGAAGAAATAAAAGGTACATGCCATCCGCCGAGATACAGCAGTGTAATGATCGTCGCGGCGGTGAGCATATTGCAGTATTCGCCCATGTAGAACATCGCGAATTTCATTGAGCTGTATTCCGTATGATACCCGCCGACGAGTTACGCTTCGGATTCCGGAAGATCGAACGGCAGGCGGTTGGCGTGGCCGAGACCTTGGCGTAACCCGCCGCCTC
>JBBIRG010000137.1:0-1706 GCA_037441945.1 Bacteroidota bacterium
CCACGCCCATGTAATCTTCAGGGACGTCGATGGTCAGGTATTCCATGGGTTCCATCAGCTGGCCGCCGATGCGTTTCATGATCACTTCGGGACGGGAAACCTGAAATTCATATCCTTCACGGCGCATTGTTTCAATGAGAATACACAGATGCAGTTCCCCGCGTCCGGAAACCTTGAGCGTATCCATATTATCGGTATCTTCAACGCGCAGGGCGAGATTCGATAATAATTCTTTGTACAAACGCTCCCGCAAATGCCTCGATGTCACGAATTTACCGTCCTGACCGGCGAAGGGTGAGTTGTTGACCATGAAATTCATCGCGATGGTCGGTTCATCGATGTGGATGGGTTCGAGCGCTTCCGGCCGGTCGGCGCAGGCGATGGTCTCCCCGATTTCGATGTCCGCCAGTCCCGCGATAGCGGCGATCTCACCGGCGGAGGCTTCTTCCATTTCTTTCCGTTTTAGTCCGTCAAAGACGAACAGCTTCATGATCTTGCCGGAGTACAGCCGATCGTCCTTTTTCATAACGGTAACGGACTGCCCGTCTTTCACGCATCCGCGGGAAATGCGACCGATGGCGATCCTTCCGAGAAAATCGGAATAATCAATATTCGAAACCAGCATCTGGAACGGCGAAGCGCTGTCGCCGGTCGGCGGCGGTATTTTGCCGATGATCGCGTCAAACAATGGAACCATATTGTCGTTCGGCTGATCCATTTCCGCAAGTGCGTAGCCTTCCTTGGCGGATGTGTAAACCGTGGTGAAATCAAGCTGACGGTCGTTAGCGCCGAGTTCGAGGAACAATCCGAACACCTCGTCCAGCGCCTGGTGCGGACGCGCGCCCGGACGGTCGATCTTATTGATCACGACAATCGGCAGGCAGTCCGCTTCGAGTGCTTTGCGGAGTACGAACTTCGTCTGCGGCATCGGCCCGTCGAACGCATCCACCAGCAGAAGAACGCCGTCCACCATTTTCATGATTCGTTCTACTTCACCGCCGAAATCCGCGTGGCCGGGCGTATCGACAATGTTGATCTTGACCCCGTTATAGTAAATCGACGTGTTCTTCGCTAGAATTGTTATGCCGCGTTCGCGTTCGAGCGCGTTGGAATCCATAACCCGCTCCGCGACCTGCTGATTGGAGCGGAACGCGCCGCTTTGCCGGAGCATCTCGTCGACCAATGTTGTCTTGCCGTGATCGACATGAGCAATGATCGCAATGTTGCGGATATCATCCCTGAATAACTGAGCGTTCCGTTGCGGGGAATCGGTAAGAACGTCTGTCATGCGTTTCCTTTACGTTTAGTATGAAACATCGGTCTTGAGCCTTTCCTGAAAAAACAAAAAACGAATTGCTCAATTACCTAATGACAAGACCGAGGTTTCGTTCAAATTTAAAATTTCATCTGCAGCATGCTTAAAACCTGAATCTCGGATTTCTTTCCTTTATACCGGCTGTCACTAATGACAACTTTTCGGTCGAGCTTATCGTTAATTACATTTGTCTGCCAACGGAGCAATTCATTGAAATACCAGTTGTATCCGAAGATGACACTGTCGATCCGTTTTGGCCCTGAAAATCCGGAATACGTTTGAATCAAATTCGCCTTTTCTCCGCGGCCGATCAGTTGAAATCCTTTTTTAGCGTTTCCGCATAAAAAATAACCGGTTTCAAAATATCCGCCGTAAAATTGCCCGATGCGTT
>JBBIRG010000137.1:1724-5867 GCA_037441945.1 Bacteroidota bacterium
TCGCTGAAATAAAAATGGATCCCTTCTCCGCGAAATGACCAGTTTTGCCGGATGTAATCAAACTCCAATAAATATCCCATCCGCCGTCCGTTAACTGTGTCGCGCGAATATATTTCAAACGTATGATCCCAAAGTCCGAGGACTTGCTGATTTTCCTTACTGTAATCGAAGCCGGCTCCGCAACGGAAATCCGGATTCAGGTTCCATCGCAGGCGAGCCTGTATTTCCTTGTCATTATTGTCTTCGCGGATATTCTTCGATGTTGTTCCGTTGCCGTTCATCATCCCGAGATAATAATCAAATTGATGGATTTTCCCGTTCAGCATCAGACCGTACTGGGAGGTCATTGCCGGTAGTCTGAAAAGGCTGTTCAGCGCGGAATACCGTTCAACAGTATTCAGCGCCCTGGACGTTCGGTAATTCTCAGGTGAGAACGGCGTCATGAATTTTCCAACGACCAGATGCTGATCCTTAATGTACTCAATATCAATCTGGGCAATGACCATCTCAAAGCGCGATTCGCCGCGGGCGTCAATTTCCATGAAAAACCGGTATTGATCCTGATACACAAATTCAAAATCCGTTACGGCGCGGCGCACGAAAAACTCATGATCTGCATTCCCGGAAGAACGCTGAGAATACGCATTCCATGTCCCCTGTAAGTAACCCATAACGCCGAATTGCCAGGCCGTATCGGAGGCCGTCCAGCGGACTCCTTTCCCGGGCTGATACCCGGCGGTTTGGGAATGAAGTGAACCGCTGATCAGGATGATGATGCAAATGAATTTCAAAGTCATGCGTTCAAAAAAAAATGCCAGACCGCTTTTCAGCAATCTGACATGGTTTCTAAAAAAAATATTTTATGCCGATTGCTGTGCTGTTTTTAAAATGTCGTCGAAGTGGCCTATCGCATACAGCAGCCGGCGGAGAACGGTTTCCTTGCCGAGTACTTGCATCATTTCAAAAAGGCTCGGTCCGAGCGTAACGCCGGTGATCGCCAGCCGGGTCGGATGAATCAGATCCGCCCCTTTGATTTTGGATTCATCGGCATATATCCGGTATACCGTTTCGATTTCCGTGTGCGTAAACGGCGTGATATCTTTCAGCTTTTCCGCTAGCGCCGTCAAATGGGTTTTCGCGGACGGTGACCAGCGTTTTTTCACGCCTGCGGGATCAAACGTTTCCGGATCCCTGAAAAAATAATTGGAAAACGTCAGGATTTCAGGAATAAAATTGATCCGCTCCTTCATCAGGCTGATGACTTCAAGAAAATACAGTTTCGGAAAATTGACGTATTCAGAATTTTCAATATACGGTTTCAGCATCTGGAAAATGTCCTCGTCGGATTTCATCCGGATGTGCTGGGTGTTCAGCCAGTTGAGTTTTTCGAGGTTGAAAATCGCGCCCGCTTTATGAATGCGGTCGATGGAAAATTCCCGGATCAGTTCTTCCATCGAAAAAATTTCCCGCTCATCGCCGGGGTTCCACCCGAGCAGCGCTATGAAATTGATCAGCGCTTCCTTCAGGTACCCTTTCGGCGGATACGCCCGCGCTTCCACGTCGCCCTGCCGTTTGCTCATTTTCGTGCGGTCGGAATTCAGCAGCAGCGGAAGATGCGCGAATTCCGGTATTTCCCATCCGAAATACTGATACAACAAAATATGCTTGGGCGTGCTTGAGACCCATTCCTCGCCGCGGATCACGTGCGAAATTTTCATCAGGTGATCGTCGATGACGTTGGCGAGATGATACGTCGGGAAGCCGTCAGATTTCATCAGCACCTGATCGTCGAGATTGTCGGTATTGAATTCGACTTCCTCGCGGATGTGATCTTTGAACCGGATGACCGTGTTATCGGGAACGCGCATGCGGAGCGTGTGCGGAACGCCCTGTTCAATGTTCTTCTGAATCTGGTCAGAACTCAGGCGGAAACACAGGCGGTCGTATTTCGGCGGAAGTTTGGAACGTTCCTGGAATTTCCGCATCTGCTCGAGCCGTTCAGACGAACAGAAACAACGGTAAGCATGACCCGCTTCGAGCAGCTGCTGAGCATGCTTTTTGTAAATATCAAGTCTTTCCGACTGGTAATACGGCCCGAAACCGCCGTCCCTGTTGGGACCTTCATCGAAGTCGATCCCGGCCCAATCGAACACTTCGATAAAATCCTGCACAGCGCCCTCGACGTAGCGCGTCCGGTCCGTGTCTTCGATACGGAGAATGAATTTTCCGCTGTGGCGACGCGCGAACAGGTAATTGTAAAGCGCCGTGCGAAGCCCGCCGATGTGTAAAAAACCGGTGGGACTCGGGGCGTAACGGACTCGGACTTCGTTCATATTCGGTTCCTTTTCAGTAAGAGACTACAAAACCGCTGTCCGCGCGAGGATAACGGCGGCGGCTTCGTCTTTGGTCATGATAGGAAAGGTCTCCAATCCCGTCCGGGTCAGGATTGAAATAACATTGGTGTCGGTTTCAAATCCCGCGCCCGGATCGTTCGGATTATTGATGACAACGGCGTCGAGATGTTTTTGTTCCATTTTTTTTCTTGCGTTTTCCACCGCATTATCCGTTTCCAGCGCGAAACCGATGATCTTCTGATTCTTCTTTCTTTCGGCGCACACGGAAAGAATATCGGTTGTCCGTGTGAGTCCGAGGTTGAATTCGCCGCTGAAGGATTCTTTTTTCAGTTTCGTTCCGGAGGGGCTTTTCGGGCTGAAATCGGCGACGGCAGCGGCCATAATCAGTATATCCTGATCCGGAAATTCTCGGAAAACCGCTTCGGCCATTTCGGAAGCCGTGATCACTGGGATTATGCGGGTATCCGGAGGATCGGCCAATGATACCGGTCCGTTGATCAGTGTAACTTCCGCGCCCATAAGCGCCGCGCGCCGCGCGAGGGCAAATCCCATTTTTCCGGACGAACGGTTGGTCAGGTATCGCACAGGATCGACCGGTTCCTGGGTGGGGCCGGCGGTGATCAGGATTTTTTTATTTCTGAATAGATCGTTTCCAAATAACGTTTTATCAACTGCCCATGCAATCATTTCAAGCGCCGCTAGCCGTCCGACGCTTTCATAACCGCAGGCTAGAAATCCGCTGTCGGGATCGATTATTTTATATCCGCGCTGTTTCAGCAAGTTCAGGTTATCCTGCACGGCCGGGTTCAGGTACATCCGGTCGTTCATGGCCGGCGCAATAAGTACCGGCGCGGTGGTTGCCATGACAATCGTCGACAGAACTTCGTCGGCGATGCCGTGCGCGATCTTACCGATGATATTCGCCGTCGCCGGGGCGATCAGAAACACGTCCGCCCAATGCGCGATGCTGATATGATGCGTCCCCTCCGTTGATGAATTCCACGGATCCTTATGCGGAAAAATGTGCGTGATGACTTTGTTCCCGGTGAGCGTTTCGATGGTCATCGGAGTCACGAACTCCGCCGCGTGTTCGGTCATGATCGCCCGGACCTCCGCCCCGTTTTTCACGAAATACCGTATCATGTCGCAGACTTTATATGCGCCGATTCCTCCGGTAAGGCCGATAAGGATTTTTTTCTGGTTATATTTTTTGGGGTCGGGTGACATGATCAGACGGATAGCTTACGGACTTCATCCGCGGCCGGAATGGATGTAATCGTACTCGATCTTTCCTTCCGTCAGTTCGTTCAGGGAAAGCGCGACCGGTTTTGGCAGTCTTTCGATGTCTTTATACTCGCTCCGGTCTAACGGGCGCGATTCTTCGGATTCGTTATCCTCGGGACCGATGATGTTGCGGATTACAAGAATCTGATCCTCATTGATCTGACGGGCCCTTCTCGCGGCGATTATTACGGTTTCGTAAACGTTTTTGATTTTTTTGTCTAATTTGCTGAAAGGAAACGCTTTGACGGCCATGGTTTACCTTATATTAATTATTTTTCGTTATGTTTTATCATTTTGTTTTTACTTAATTTTCTAAGATTATAAATATATTTATTGCAAATGAGTTTTTCAAGGATTAAATTACAAAAGTGAAAAAAAACAACTTTTCCGGATTTTCGTCCGCAAGCCGTAAAAAAGGCATGAATTCCACTCCGGAAAGATCGGCGTTGATTATGTGGACGTTTTTTTTTAGGATAAAGCGACGCATCATGCAAAAAGGTCCCGA
>JBBIRG010000137.1:5952-6662 GCA_037441945.1 Bacteroidota bacterium
CCTTAGATCCATCGGCAAGACCGGAATCACTCCAGCCGGAGGTTCGCCTGCCGGTCCGTCACAAGGAACGGTTTGAGTGGCTGGAAATTCCGCAATCGAAAAAATACACCAAGCGTTTCCGAAAAGAAGCCCGCGACGTTTCCTCCAAACGCTGTCCCCGGTGCGGCTGGCTGGATCATGTCCTGGTCGCCGAATGCTTCCGATGCGGCTACGATTTCGATACCGACGAACTGCATCTTGATTTTTTCCGAAAGGAAGCCATCGAACTGCCTCCGGTTGAAATCAAGGTTGATATGTCGTTTCAGGATGTTTTTTCTCAAAAACAGTATGACGACTACGGAATGTACCGCCTTCGCCTGCTGATCGAGAGGATCAACCTGATTTCAGGATTCGACCGCCTGATAGCCATCGGCGATACGAACATCGCGCATTACGATTACCAGATCAATACCGCGCTGGAATCGCTACGGCGCATGCACGGGCAGGTACTTCTGGCCGACGAAGTGGGGCTCGGCAAAACTATCGAGGCGGGGATCATCACTAAGGAACTGATCGGCCGCAATCTCGCGAAAAACATACTCATTCTAACGCCGGCGTCCTTAGTCGGCCAGTGGCAGGATGAGATGCTCGTAAAATTCGGCGAGCATTTCATCGCGCCAACCAAGTCGTCCGACTGGAAAGAGCCGCGAATCATAGCGTCAATCGATATG
>JBBIRG010000138.1:0-6346 GCA_037441945.1 Bacteroidota bacterium
TTCCCGCTGGTGAGTTTTTTTTACTTTTTGAAATTTTTGAATGATATTTTTTTTCTCGGTTTTAAATTTCTCAATTCACTGGAAATCGTTTCCAAAACTGTATCCGTAATATATTGCCTGACGTTTTTTCCTTCGTTGAGCCCTTTTTTGACAAGTATTTGATAATTTTCTTTGTCGATTTTTACCGTAATATTTATTGTTTCCATATCCTTGAGCTTTTTCAACTTCAATGGACGTCCGAAAATTGCTGAATGTTCGATAATATCAATAACCTGCCGGGCTAATTTGAAACCTTCATGGACCGCTGAAGTATGAATATATTCTTGAAATTGAACTCCATCGGAAAAATCTGATTCGATCAGGTCGAGTTTATGTATGATGTTATCGCTATTTAATGTGTATTTTTTTAACAACCATTTGCAGTAAAATATATGTTCAGAGTGTTTTTTTCCTTGTGAAGGAATTATTTGATTTAAAAAACCGGATACAGCCAATATTACCGCTTTAGAGACATATTTAGCCGATTTTCCAAGAGTATGATTACGTTTATAATGATGCATTTGAGCTTTGCCGGCCCGCATCAGGGCGGCTTCGGCTTTTTTCAGAAGCAATCGGGCTTCGGTTATATACTGGGGATATCTTGCCGGAATTTTATCTGATTTAGTTTTCATGTCTTTTCGTTCTCCCGGTTATGAATTTATTGTCAAGACGCTTCCTCAAATACGCATCCAGCATAATCGCAACATCCCCTGCTCTTTTCTTCGTCGGTATGGAAATCGTTTCGACGACATGATAGCCCGGTTCCTTGGCTGACGGCCCCCAAATTCCCAGCAAATACCGGTATTTCTTTTTCGAGGGGTGCGGAAGTTGCTGTCGGATATAATCGGTCATTGTCTTATTGTAACTTATCTTTTCTTTGGGCGTCAATAATTTCTTTCTGAAAATCATTTTTTCTTTCCCGTCAGCGGTTTTTTTGAATTCCGCGTGATATAAATACTCCTCTAGTGATTTAAATTCGGATTTATAATAAGTTTCCAACCACATTGCGCCGGCTTTGCGTTCGGATATGAAATACCTTTCAAGCCAGCCATTCATCAGCCGGGCCGCGCGATAGGCTTTTTTCTTATCTTTAAAATTAATTGTTTGAATAGAAAAAGAATTTCGGTAAGGAATATCGCCGCTCCATAAACCGTTTATATATTTCAATTTTTTTCCGGATTTTGTATGGATAGAAGCCATTAACCTCAGCGCGTCAATCAGGTTGACCCTGACTTCATCCAAAGTTTTACCCTGCGTTGAGACGCCCGGAACATTTGTCAGGCTTCCGATATACCAGCCATCTGTTTTTACATAAACTGCGGTCAGGGATATGACTTTAGGATTCTTTAAAATGCCGGATTCCTGAGCCAATTCCAGGTAACGAGCGTGGAGTTTTTCCTTGACGATTTTATTTGAGGTAATTCTTTTCATAGATTTACAAAACCGGCTTTTATGGAAGCAACCAATCTCTTATTCATGTTTAGCATATTCATTAATTCCTTAAATTCGTATTCAGGCAACAGGCCGATTTCATAAAAAGTCAGCAAACGTCCCGCCCATGCGCATTTAGAGAAATCCGTCATTTGTTTGAGTTGTTTTTTCAGCCTATACTCCAGCGTAATATATTGCTGGTTTTTCCTTTTTTTCCTGTTGCTGGTTCCTCCGGCATAGAGCCATTCGCTGACAAATTTCACAATGAATTTTTTCAGCAAAGATAACTGGCTATCCTTATAAGCCGGAATTTCCAGATCGAATTTGTTAATTTGGCATTTTCTGATATCCCATTTGTGCGAGCATTCATACAACGTTGCTGACCATGGATTCTGATGACGCCAGCGCAGGTAAATGACATATTTTTTATTCAAATATTTTATATTCAAATAACACTGGGACGGACACCAATCCAGTTCGTCCAGCCATTTTCCGATGATTTGTATTCCGGGTTTTTTCATTTTAGGTTTTCCTATTGATTGAATCATAAATTTTTTCTAAACCGGTTAAAACTGTTTATCATCAATTCTGTATAAAAATATTTTATACTCATCATCATCATGAAATAATCGGTTTTTTAATTACTCGGCGGCTGAAGCGATTGTATCATCGAGTCTAAGCAATCGGACAGCATCAGCAGAAAGGGCAGGCATTTTTCATAATGGCATTCGTAATAATTCGGGCCAAGATGAACGGCCTTATAATAAGCCATTCTGTGCAAAAAGAAAATTTTTCCGACTCCAGAAACCATGCGGCATTTCCCAATTTTGCTGCAAGAAACCATTTTTCCAATAACCTCGCCGCTCGCCCGTTTCCATCCATAAACGGATGGATTTTCACAAAAACCAGATGTATCATCGAAGAAAAGTATAATATCTCTTCAACTGTCAGCTTATTCCGCAAAAGGATTTTTATATCCGAAAATAATTTTAACAATTCAGCTTCAGCAAATTCCGGCTCAACCGCCAGATAAACAAGCTTTCCACCGCCGTATACGCCCACGCTTTGGTTTCGTATTTTACCTCTGTGATTTTTATCAGGAATGCACGGGACAAGGTCTTATGCGTATCAAAAAAATTGGAATAATTCAATTTGTGATTTAAAGCAAATTCGTAGGCTGTTACGAGATCGATTATTTCTTTGCGGTCTTTTGAAACGGTTTTTTGTTTTTCGACTCGTTTTCTCAATAGGTATTAAAATCCATTTCATTCCCTTCAATATTTGAGGAATATACGGCCGAGGAAGCAATATAAAAATCTAACCAGCGATCAAAATAGTTCTTATTTTCAATCTCCGTGATAAATTGTATAAACTGAATTTTAATTGATCTTGAATCCGGCTCAAAAATGAATTAAGGTATTCAAATTTTACAATTTGAAATTTAGAAAAATAATTATTTTTCATATCGCTTTGTGCTGCCGCTTCTTATTCAGAATTTACAAATTATGAAAAATAGTTCGGTCGATGAAGCGAAAAATCGTTTGCAATGAATATCAAATCAGCCGAGTACGTAAATGATAATTTTTTTGTTGTCAAGAATACCAAATGACTTGCTGACTAAAAAAAATCATTGCCATTAAATAAACAAAATAATTCAAATCGAAGCTCGTCAATCTAAAAAGCTTCAATCGTTATAAATAATATTATCAATATATTAGGTTTTTTTTTCGTTTACTTACACACTGGAAAATAGATCTAAAAATATGAAAATGAACGAATGAAGGAAATATGACTTGATTTTTTCAGAAAATATAATAACTTGTAAATCATTTTTTTAATGTGATGATTAACACAATTTGCTGGAAAAATAACGGTATCGAAATCATTGATCAAACGGCTCTGCCATTTGAAGAAAAGTATTTGCACATCCAAACTACTGACGAATTGATTCAGGCGATTCAAAAAATGAAAATTCGCGGCGCTCCTGCGCTTGGCATAGCCGGCGCTTACGGGATTGCGCTTGGTATCCTGGAATTAAAGAATAATGGAGGAAATCCGGAAGGAATACGAAAGATATCCGAAAAGATATCCGGATCACGGCCAACCGCCGTCAATTTGAAATGGGGCGTTGAACGGGTTATGCGCGCGGTCTTATCCGGAAAGGAAACAAATAATGATAATTTTTTTCACACAGCTCTTGCGGAAGCCAAATCCGTTCACGATGAAGATATCGACTGCTGCCGTCAGATCGGTATGAACGGAGAAAGTCTCATTAGCGACGGATCTTCAGTTTTAACCCACTGCAATACCGGAGGGCTGGCAACTGGCGGCTTTGGAACGGCGCTAGGAATCATTGAAACCGCCCACCGGAACGGGAAAAAAATTCATGTTTATGTTGACGAAACACGCCCTCTTATGCAAGGTTCAAGACTAACTGCATGGGAACTACAGAAAGCGGGCATCGACCACACTCTAATATGCGACAATATGGCCGGCTGGCTGATGCAACAGAATAAAATCAGCTGTGTCATCGTGGGCGCCGACCGGATAGCGCGCAACGGCGATACCGCCAATAAAATCGGGACCTATTCACTCGCCGCGCTCGCTGAAAAACACCGGATCCCGTTTTACATCGCCGCGCCTTCCTCAACCATCGATCCGCGCACGGCACATGGCGACGATATTACAATTGAAAACCGTTCACAGAAAGAAATTACACATGTGGCCGGCATACCCGTTGCGCCGGAAGGTACGGAATCTTATAATCCCGCTTTTGACGTCACTCCGGCATCGCTGATTACGGCAATCATTACCGAGAAAAAAATTTTTTATGGACCTGAATATTATTTCAATTAATTATTTACCGTTTTTTCGGAGTACTCTATGAAAATCCACATGCGTCATACCGGCATTAACCTTGTCCTGACCGGACTTTTTATCCTCTCCCTGATCCTATCGTCGGATGTTTTCGCTCAAAAGAAACTGAGCCATTCCGCGGTGATCGCAGGCGTACGTGAGCGCATTACACGGGCGACCGGTCCCGATAAGGACGAAATTCTGAAACAATGCATCGATCTCCTCAACAAGGATATCGAAAATTCGACCAAAGAAAAAGATAAGGAAGAATCCTATTTCTATCTCGCAAGCGTCTATCTCCGCATGAATGATTATCCTGAAGCATGGAAATATTATAAAAATTCTCTTGATCAGGGAAAACGTTTCTGGGATAAACAGGAAAAAATTTCAGGCGGATTCATCCTCTATTCCATCAAGGAAGCCCAAAACGACATCAAACTGAAATACTTCAATCAGGCTTCCAAGGCCTACACAGACGGCGCGAACGCCGCTAACCTTGATACCATGAAAATATTCTTTGACAAGGCCGTTGACCGTTTCACGTCGTTGATCAAATGGGACCCGAAAGTTGAAATCAACGGACAAGGCTATGTGAACGGCGTTTACGGAACGCTGGCGCAGATTTATGTTTTAGTCATGAATAAGGAAACGGAAAATGACAAACGTAAAGCCGCTCGTAATGAAGCGATCAAATATCTGGAATTGCTGGCTAAAAATGACCAAAAGAATATGACGGTATACCAGTTTATCGCCCAACTTTACGATCTGGACGAAAATTTTGAAAAAGCCGTCGAATGGATCGACAAGGCCATAAAGATCGAAACCTCCGACAGCGCGACCATCAAGGCTAAAACCCAGATGATTGCCCGCAAGGGGATGCTCCTGCAGGCGCTTAAAAGGCCCGATGAAGCGATGAAAGTTTATGAAGATGCTATCAAAGCCGATCCGGATAACGCCGACCTGCATTTTAACCTGGCCGGACTTTACTTGAACCGCAATGAAACGGATAAAGCCCTTGCTGAATTCAAGATTGTAAAAAAGCTTAATCCCAATGACGTCGAATCCAATTATCAGGTCGGCGACGCGATGTTCCGCATGTATCTGAATCTGAGAAAAGAATCGATAGAAAAAACCGGCGGCGAGAAAGCGGATATGAAAAAAGTGACGGCGGCGCTGAAACCGAATATCGAAGAAACGCAGACCGCCCTGCTCGACGCCATCAAAGTCATGGACGCCGGTATCGCCGAAGCAACCGACCAAGTTGACGTCAACTACCGCATCGGGAAATTTTACAATTATGTCGCCGAGCTGGTCGGCCACCTGAATTATACGCTTGAGAATAAGGATAAAGTCAAACTGCAGAAACCTTATTTTGAAAAGGCCGTGAAATACCTGAAGAAAGTAGTTGAGGACAAAGACGACCACAAACCGGCCTGGATGCACCTCGGCACCGCTTATATGAACCTTCAGATGAAGAAAGAAGCGGAAGCCGCTTTCGGAAAATCCAAATAACAGACCGGACAAAACGAACACATGATTTCGCGTTACGAAAACCCCGCCATGTCCGGGATATGGTCGGATGAATCAAGGTTCAGGTTATGGCTTGAAGTTGAAACCGCCGTTTGTCAGGCCTATGCCGAAGCGGGCGTCATTCCTCATAAAGCCGTTGAAACCATCCGCAGTAAAGCCCGCATTGATGTACGGCGCATTCTTGAAATTGAGGCTGAAGTTAAGCATGACGTCATCGCTTTTCTAACCGCGGTGGGAGAAACCGTGGGAGACGAAGCCCGTTTCATTCATATGGGAATGACTTCAAGCGACGTCGTCGATACGGCGTTCGCGCTTCAGTTAAGGAAAGCCGGGAATCTTCTTCTTGAAAAGCTTTCCAAGCTGGGCGATGTACTCCGGGAAAAAGCGCTGTTGTGGAAAGACCTGCCCTGCATTGGACGTACTCATGGCATCCACGCCCAACCGGTCACATTCGGCTCGAAAATCCTGTTGTGGTTCGACGAAAATGAGC
>JBBIRG010000138.1:6377-6628 GCA_037441945.1 Bacteroidota bacterium
CAGCGGGCAATTGAGACGGTTTCCTCCGCAAAGATATCCGGCGCCGTCGGCACCTACGAACAATTGTCACCGGTCATTGAAAAACGGGCGTGCGAGTTGCTCGGACTCCGGCCCGTCAACGCCTCTCAGATTATTTCGCGGGATATTCACGCCGAATTCATGCAGACGCTTGCCCTGATTGCATCCTCGCTTGAAAAAATCGCCACAGAAATCCGTAATCTTCAGCATACCGAAATCCGCGAAGCGGAGGA
>JBBIRG010000139.1:0-6559 GCA_037441945.1 Bacteroidota bacterium
ATACCGGCACGGCGACGTCATTTTTATGAACGTTTCCAAGCATGCTGATGCTTTCGGAGATATTTTCGCGCAGCGCCCAGAGTTCCTTAAACTGCTGGGATCCCGAGGCGATCGTTCCGTCGGCGATGAGGCTGTTTTCCGCGAGGGACTCCATGAAGTTCATGAGGCGCTCGGAATTATCGCCACCGTCGATTTCAATGAGGATATAAAAAGGATAAAGCGCTTCAAACGGATTCCGCGTTGCGGGCAGATGATTCATAACGGCTTTCAGTCCGCTGTCCGTAAAAAACTCAAACGCGGTGAGGTCGAGCGATTGCATTTTTGCTTCGCGGAAAACCGGCATGATCGCGCCGAAATCGTCAACCGACAGCAGGCCCAGCTGAAGGTTTACCGGTTTGGGAACAATTCTCAGTACGGCTTTTGTGATGAGGCCGAGCGTTCCTTCGGCGCCGATGAACAATTGGTTCAGGTCATATCCGGCGTTGTTTTTTAGAAGCGCCGAATTCAGGCGAAGAATTTCTCCGTTTTTGATGATCACTTCCAGTCCCAGAACCAGATTACGCGTCATGCCGTACTTCAGGACTTTCAGTCCGCCGGCATTGGTAGAAATACAACCTCCGATCTGACAGCTTCCGCGGGCGGCGAAATCCAACGGAAGTAGCATTCCCTGCTTATCCACGGCTTGCTGGAGATTTTCGAGTATCATGCCCGACTCGGTTTCCACGCAGCCGGATTCGATATCGATGCCGATCAGTTGATTCATTTTTTCAAATGAGATCACGACTTCCTTGTTCGAAGCAACGGCTCCCGCGGCGTAACCGGTGCGTCCGCCGGAGGGAACCATGGGAATTTTATTTTCATAACAGACGCGAATAATGGCCTGCGTTTCTCCGGTTGTTTTCGGAAATAGAATGACCGACGGGTCGGGCTGATAGAATTTGGTGCGGTCTTTGCCGTATTCGGTCAGCTGTACGGGATCATCGGCGATGCGTTCGTCCGGGATTGCGGACCGGAATAATTTCCTGTAGTTCATGAAGAATCCTTATACGCATTTGGAGAAGAAATCCGGAGGCGGTCATGTGACGGAATAGATTTATTTTATTGGATTTTCGTCGTTGAAGGGTGCAGCATTTTGTAATGGTGAAAAAATTTCAGTGAAACTGAGGTGAATGTGTCATTTCCATTATCTCAAAATCAGTGTTACAACGGCGAATTATCCTTTTTTCTTCATAAAATATTCTATTGTTTTTATCAGTCCTTCGCGGATGGGTACTTTGGGTTCCCAGCCGATAAGCGTTTTCGCTTTCGTGATATCCGGCCGGCGAACGGTCGGGTCATCGGTGGGCAGGGGTTTATAAATGATTTCGCTTTTGCTTCCGGTGAGTTCGATGATGATTTTAGCAAATTCCAGCACGGTCATTTCATGCGGATTGCCGATATTGGTCGGCAGGTTTTCGTTTGACAGTATCAGTTTATAAATGCCGTTGATAAGGTCGCTGACGTAGCAGAACGACCGGGTTTGCCGGCCTTCGCCGAATACGGTAATGGGTTCGTTTTTCAGCGCCTGGTTGATGAAAGTGGGTACGACGCGACCGTCATGCGGTCTCATGCGCGGTCCGTAGGTGTTGAATATGCGGACAATCCTTGTATTAACCTGGTGGAACGTGTGATAAGCCATGGTCATGGCTTCAGCGAACCGTTTTGCCTCGTCATAAACACCGCGCGGGCCCACGGGATTCACATTGCCCCAGTATGCCTCATGCTGGGGATTGATCTGCGGATCGCCGTACACTTCGGAAGTCGAAGCCAGTAAAAAACCTGCTTTTTTGTTTTTGGCGAGTCCGAGAGCTTTATGCGTTCCCAGCGAACCGACTTTCAGCGTCTGGATCGGCAATTCAAGATAATCGATCGGACTGGCCGGGCTGGCGAAATGCAGAACAAAATCCACCGGCCCGTCCACGTAAAGATAATTCGTTACGTCGTAATGGATGAAAACAAATTTATCCGTTCGGATATGCTCGATGTTGGCGGCGTTTCCGGTGATGAGATTATCAATACAGATGACTTCATGGCCGTTGGCCAGCAGATGGTCGCATAAATGAGAGCCGAGAAATCCGGCTCCGCCGGTAACTACTATTCGCATAACGCTCCTTTGGTATTGAAATAATTCATTTCCGAATCCGATAATTCCCTGCTTTAAATCGCTTTTCGGAACCGCGCCGCCGGGATGCGCATCTGTTCACGGTATTTGGCAACCGTCCGTCGGGCGACGGGAAATCCTTTTTCTGCGAGTACTTTGGTTAATTCTTCGTCGCTGAGAGGATTAGATTTATCCTCACCGTCGATGACGGATTTCAGCGCGTCTTTGATTTTTCTTGTGGAAACATCGTCCCCGTCGGAGGAGGTCAGCGACGTCGAGAAAAAATATTTCAGTTCTAATACGCCGTAATCGGTCTGGACGTATTTTCCGTTAGTCGCTCGGCTCACAGTTGAGATGTCCATCTGGATGATCTTCGCGACGTCTTCGAGAATCATCGGTTTAAGGTAACCCGGGCCGTTGCGGAAAAAATCGATCTGAATATCCACTATGGCCTGCATGGTTCTCCGCAGTGTGTCGCGACGGCGGTAGAGCGAATTGATGAGCCATTTGGCTGATTCTAATTTGTTTTTAAGGAATTCCTTCGCTTCCTTGTCGCTCTTGCTCCGGGCCTGCATCATGCGCTTGTACACGTTGTTGATGCGGAGATTGGGAACGGTATGATCATTCAGCATGATTTCGAATTCGTCTTTCAGACGCCGGACAATAAGATCGGGAACGACGAAATTTTGTTCCGGGACGATATAACCTTCGCCGGGTTTTGGATTCAGCGCGAGGATTTCCATAATAGCCGGTTTCAGATCGTCCGCGCTGATCGAGAGTTTTTTCTGCACACGGTCGTATTTCCGGTGTATGAAATCGTCATACGCTTCTTCGATGATACGGAGAGAAACAACGGTAATGTTATCATAATAGCCTTTGGACTTCTGCCGAAGCTGGATAAGTAGGCATTCCTGCAGGTTCCGCGCGGCGATTCCGGGCGGGTCGAATTGCTGGATCACTTCCAGGACTTTACGGATAAGTACGGGGCTTGTCTGCAGTTCCCGCGCGATGACCAGAACCGGATCGTTTTCACCGGAAGAGACAATGCCCTGCACGTGTCCGGGTGAGGCTTCCGTCAGTCCGCTGTCGGTGAAGGTTTCCAAACCCTGAGGATTCGCATCTGAAGAAGTTGATTCAAACGAGGCGATTTCATCATACACGGGATTCTGCCCGTTATAAATAAGATAACCCTCCTCGTTGATATTCCATATGATGTATTCTCCGATCGCCTGTTCATCGGCCGTCAGGCGGGTGAAGCGGAGTTGGTCGAGCAGATGTTCGGCAAGCGAAATTTTTGAAGGCGGCGTCCAGTCAGTTTCATCATCCCGGGAAAGGTCGCGCGGAGCCCGGGCTTCAAAATGCTTGTCGTCGTTAAGGACCTCGCCCCAGTCGATTTCATTATCTTCCGATTTTACGGTTTCGGCCGGTTTTTCATCAGCGTTATTTTCCGAAATCTCGTCGGGTGTTTCCTGAATTTGTTCCTGCGTTTCTTCCGTTTCGATATCCAGATCGAGATCTTCCTCCAGTTCCTGCGTTTCCTCGAGCAGGGGATTGAGTTCCATTTCCTGCTTGATTTTCTGTTCCAGCGCGAGTACAGGCAGCTGCAGCAGGCTGGACAACAGCACCTGCTGGGGCGTCAGTTTCATCTGCTGGCTGAGGGATTGTTTAAGCGAATGGGCCATGGTCGTTTACCGTTAGCGGAGCTGGAATTGTTCGCCGAGATACAGTTTCCGGGCTTCGGGATCGTCGGCCAGAAAATCGGAGTTTCCGCTTTTCAATACTTTGCCGTCGAAAAGGAGATAAGCATGATCCGTGATCGCGAGCGTTTCGTGTACGTTATGGTCGGTGATCAGGATGCCGATGTTCCGGCTTCTGAGATTTTTTACAATTGCCTGAATATCCTCCACGGCGATCGGATCGATGCCGGCGAAGGGTTCGTCGAGAAGGAGGAATTTCGGGCGCGTGGCGAGAGCGCGGGCGATTTCGGTACGGCGACGTTCCCCGCCGGAAAGGGTATAGCCCTTTGAGCGGGCTATGCGCGTGATGGACATTTCTTCCAGCAGCAGTTCCAGCCGTTCATTGCGTTCGCGTCTCGGGAGGCCGAGCGTCTGCAGAATCGCGAGGATATTCTGTTCGACGGTCAGTTTTCTGAAAATGGAGGATTCCTGAGACAGGTAGCCGATGCCCAATTTCGCGCGGCGGTACATGGCCATCCGGCGGATGTTTTTCGCGCCGAAGAAAATGTCTCCTTTGTTCGGGCGAATCATTCCGGTGATCATGTAGAATGTGGTTGTTTTTCCGGCTCCGTTCGGCCCCAGCAGTCCCACGATTTCGCCCTGTTTGACGGAAATATCCACGCCGTCGACCACTTTGCGGCCGCTGTATTTTTTGGTCAGTCCCTCAGTGCGCAGTTCGATCCGGTGATCGTCCCCAAAAGACAAATCCGCTGGACCGGATTCCGTCTGTATTTTTCCTTTTTCAGTTGTCATTTCATGAGCATTCTGATCTTCATGTTGCGGGCGGCTTAATGTCCTATTTTTTTATCAAATATTCAAATTGTTTTGGAAAATAGGCGCCTTCTGTTCCTCCAGTTACAATAAAATTATGAAGTTTGGAATCATCATTAAAGAAAAGCGTGATTTTCGGGCCGGATATTTCGTTGACGCCGTCGCCGTTTTCGAGGTAATACCGGTTGTAGGCGTTTCCCTCGGCGGCCATGGTTTTCATTTTCCGTTCCTCGATATTCATCACGATGGATTTCGCGTTCAGACGGTTGCGTTTGCCGGAAGCCGAATCGGCAAGGCTTGTAGCGACAGCGTTGCCGGTTACGGTCATTTTCTCGATTTCACGTTTGACAAACTGAACGGTAATGATATCGCCTTTGACGTCGCTTTTGTCGTAATCAGCTTCGGGATTTACCGTCATTGTGAGCAGTTCGTCTTTCGTCTGGTACACGGCTTTACCGGAGGTAGCGGTGAGTTTATCGCGGATGAAAATCACGCTGTCGCGGACAATAACCAGGTGGCTGTCAATATAAGATTCGACGAACTGTCCCCGGATCGTGATTTGGTCCTCCGCCTTGTGTTTCAGCGGATTGCCCAGGCTGTCTTTTTTTGGAGGTGACGGCAGATTTCGTTTCAGGCGGGCAATATTCTGTCCCTGATATAAGGTTGAATCATACTGGATCAGGTAAGGATTACCTTTGGCGTGTGAATATTTACTTTTAACGTCATAGAAGCCTTCATTTCCGTAACTGGCAGCCGACTCAATACTATCGTAAATAACGACATTGCCCTGCGCGTAAAGCTGTTCGATATTCTGGTAATAAACAAGTGAATCGGCGGTCAGCGTTGTTCGTCCGTCCACGAAAAGGACATTGCCTTCGCAGACCGCTTTTTTCTGACGGGAGTAATAACGGGCTTTTTCGCTGAAAATCCATCGGTGTCCGTCGTGAAGAACGACCCGGCCGATCAGCAGGGCGATCTGACGTTCCCGGAAGAAGGCCGCCTGGTCGCTCTGCGCGCTGAGCGTGTCCTGTGAAAACCGTACCGATCCTGCGGCTTTCATCACATCATGGCCGTCAATGCGGAGTTGTTCAACCTCATCGGCGCTTTCAAGGCGTAATGGTCTGTATTTTTCCTTCGCCGCTTTGATACGGCTCAGCGAATCCAGATTCTGTGAGTAAAGGGTGAAAAATAGTCCGGACAATAGAATTGCGGGTATGAGTTTTACATCACAGGCTTTTTTAACCGCAAAGACCGAAGAGGACGCGAAGAACGCAAAGAATAATTTAACATTAGATGCTGCTGAGAACACTGAGGCCTCAATACAATATTTTAAATGTGCGTGTTTCTGAGCATTCTCTTTGTTTCTCTGTGAAAGGTATTTCGCTGTTTGCGAACGGGCTTCTTCGCGGGAAACGGTTTGAAATTTTAACATCATTCTCACCGTTAGCGCACGTCCTCCTCTTTTAGTAACTTTTTCACGCTTTCATCTAATTGACGGGAATGGTCATCAATTACGGCAGATTTGCCTGAACGTACTGTACCCGTCCGGATGTCCACGTCCTTGGCCGACTGGCCGAATGCCCGTTTGATTTTCCAGTTATTGAGGTTTCGGTCGGATTCAAAGTCATAACCGTTCAGCGTATCCTCGTCGGTGGTGATCTGCACGAATCCCTGGGCGCGGATTTTTTTCGCCGGATCGTCCCAGAAAAGGATCTGGGAGCGCAGGGAAACGCCGCTGTCGGAGATGACAACAACGTTGCCGAACGCCGAAAGTTCATTCGACGCGTTGCGCATCAGGCCGCTGTCGGCCGTTAGGATTGCGGAATGACTGCCGTTCTCGTAAAGGTCGATCGTGAGTCCGCCGCTGAACGTCGTCAGTTGTTTATTGTCCCAGCGCATCATGTGGGAATAT
>JBBIRG010000140.1:0-3356 GCA_037441945.1 Bacteroidota bacterium
TCGCCATTTATCTTGCGCTCGGGTTAATCCAGAAGATGGCGCAGGGTTCGGTTAAATTCGATGATTCGCATTTTTTTCCCGTTTATCTGGCCATTCCGCTGGTATCCGGCCACTGGTTTGGACCGGCGGTAGGATTTAAATCGGGTTTTTTCGGCGGCCTGGCTTTGCTGACGCTGATTTTTCCGATCCCTTTTTATGCCATCGGAAAAACGCTTTTCCTTACCGAATACTGCGCTGTTCTCGCCTATTTATCGCTGAGCGGACTGATAACGGGATTAATGAAAAAGAAATGGATTGGATTGTCTGTCCTGGCCGGCTGGCTGCTGATTGTAGCCCTTTTTCATTCCGGCGAATTGAATAATATTCATTTGTACCTGAAACTTCTCCTGGCCGCGCTGCTGTTCCTAATTGCGGACATGATCTACAAAAAGAAAACTGAATAATAAATTATCTGAAAATCACCGACCGCGTGAGTTCGATCCTGGGACCATTTTAATTTCGTAAAAAAACCATTTTCCCGCTTTTTTTCCATGACGGCGTTTCAATGCGGCAGATGTAAATGCCTGAAGCGACACGTTTGCCCCGGTTATCGGTACCGTCCCACTGAACGGATTCATGCGGACCGGCGGGAAATATTCGCAGCGCAAGCCGCTTTATTTTTTGTCCAAGAATATTGTAAACGGAAATCGTGACGACTTGTTCGGTCGATAATTTAAAGCGGATATTGGTTGTGTATCGGAATGGATTCGGATAATTTTGAAGTAATTTGTTTTTTTCGATAACTACTCCATCGGAAAGATAGGATAATAATTTAACCGCATCGACGAGACCGTATCCGTATTTATTGTCCGGATTTTTTGAACGGCCGGATGTTTTATGAAGCGCGTTCATCATCTGATCCGCGGTAATATCCGGCATTGCCGAGAGCATCTGCGCGCAGATACCGGCAACCATGGGACAGGAAAACGATGTGCCGCCGCCCGTCGTATAATGCGTAGCGGATAATGAACTGGCCATCAGAACGCCTGAACCCATCGCCATCGCGTCGGGTTTGATGCGCCCGGCTGTCGTGGGACCTACCGAACTGAATCCGGACCGAACTCCCGTGTAATCCACCGCTCCGACGGCAATCACGCGGAAACCATCAGCCGGAGCGATTAGCGTATTTCGTGATGGATGAGCGTATTCGTTGCCGGCTGAGTTAACAATAATCATCCCTTTTTCAGCCGCGATATTCGCCGCTTTCGTTATGCGCGTTGAATTGCCGGTCATCCATGTCCAGTTATAGGCGCTGGAATCATATTGATTGTTTCCGGAGGAATCGAACTCGAGGTATCCGACGGAACTGCTGACGATATCAGCGCCAAGTTGTTCAGCCCATTCCAGCGCGGCAATCCAGTTGTCTTCTTCAACCGGACGTTCGCTTTCGGTGTTTTCGGTTTTTGCCAGAATATAGTTCGATCGGAAAGCCGGCCCGATTAACTTACCGGGTTTGTATCCGGCGATCACAGAAAGAACGTTGGTGCCGTGCCCACCGTAACCGGCCTGGCCGGGATCGTCCGCTACGCTGCTGTCGCCGTTGACAAAATCCCATTTGGCCTTAATCCGCAGGCTGTCAAATGATTCATGAGCAAGGTTGTTGAATCCCGCATCGAATACGGCAACGATAACGTCCTGCCCCGCATAGCCGGCTTCATGAACGGCAGGCGTTTTAACAATCGCGTTCTGCCGGTACGACTGCCCGTAAAACAGTGAATCATATCTTACCGAATCAGCCGCGCGGAAAATTTTTTCGGACAATGTAAATTCCTGTTCTGGATTTTCAATTTTACGCTTCACAGACCTGACCGCATCGATGGAAGAAACAAAGGGTAACTGAGCGATTCTCTCGAGACCATCCGCAGTAACTTTGCCGCTGACCGCGTTGAGCCAGCGCGAAATATGCTTGACTCGGAAACCATACAGCCGTAGTTGACCAATAAATTTTTCCGGTACGGGAATATCATAGTCATCCGTCATCCTGGCTTTGCGGATTTGCCTGCGTTTTAGCGCTGCGTCGTTGATGAATGGCTGAACCAATTCTGATGAATGTTCTTTATCTTTGAAGAACACCCAGACCGGCAAACTGTCCTGTTTAGCCGCAGCCACGATCGCATCTTGCAGAACCGCGCTCATGGGACTTTTTTGGTTTTGTTTATCCTCGCCGGCGAAAAATCCTGTTAATGCAATCATCAGAATCATCGCCGCGGAAAAGATTGTTAATACGCGCATATTTATTTCGTTCCTGTTTTTTTTCGTTCCAGTTGTTTTATACTAGCCCTACTAATTTTCTAAATTCGTTTTCATCGAGAATGGCGATTCCGAGCGTTTTCGCCTTTTCTAATTTACTTCCCGCATCTTCCCCGGCAATTACATAATGTGTTTTTTTGCTTACGGAGGCCGCTACATGTCCGCCGCGTTCCTCGATCAGCGCTTTGGCCTGATCCCTCGTAAACGACGGCAGTGTACCGGTTAGCGCGAATGTTTTTCCCTCGAGCGGCCGTTCTTTTTTCGCCGGCTCCGCTAAGGTAGGATTCAAGCCAATGCGTAATAGTCGCCCGATCAGTCTGACATTTTCCGGATCGTCAAAATAGCGGCGTATGCTTTCGGCCATACGTTCACCGATTCCATGGATCGACTTCAGTTCTTCCGACGTCATCATCATGAGCCGTTCTAACGAACGCGCGGTCCGGGCAAGGTCTTTGGCGCTTTCCCCGCCGACATACCGGATGCCCAGAGCGTAGATCAGCCGCGCCAGCGATTGTTCCCCGCTTTTCTGAATAGCACGGATGATATTGGCCGCGCTTTTCTCGCCGATGCGTTCGAGAGGAATTAACCGTTCAGCGGTCAGTTCGTACAGGTCAGCCGGATCGCGGATCAGCCCGTTGTCAACGAACTGCGAAATCACCGATTCGCCGAGATTGGCTATATCCATGGCGTCGCGTGAGCAGAAATGCTGGATTCGGCGTTTGACCTGAGCGTCACAGCGTAGATTATCGCACCGCCAGGCGGATTCGCCGGGATCGCGCACCAGCGCCGATTCACAGACCGGACAATTTACGGGAAACGTAAACGGACGGCTTTCAGGAGGACGTTTTTCATACATCACACCGGCGACTTTGGGGATGACGTCGCCGCCTTTTTCGACGACAACCGTATCGCCGATACGAATATCTTTTTCGCGGATAAAATCCTCGTTGTGCAGGGTGATCCGGCTGATCGTGGATCCACCGAGCCAAACCGGATCGCATTCGGCAACCGGCGCGATCACGCCGGTACGCCCGACCTGCAAAACAATGTTTCGGATTACCGACACG
>JBBIRG010000140.1:3382-6549 GCA_037441945.1 Bacteroidota bacterium
CTTTGAATTTGAACGCAATGGCCCATCGCGGCGATTTGGCGGTCGCGCCCAGCCGCGCCTGATGAGGGATGCTGTTCACTTTGACTACGATACCGTCGATTTCAAACGGGAGGATATCGCGTTTTTCCTCCCATTCCCGCGCAAAGGCCATGACATCGTCCAGCGCAGGACACAAACGATAAATGCTCATGACCGGGAACATGCGTTCTTCCAGGAATCGCAGCCCAGCTTCATGCGTAGGGAACACCGAACGATCCATTCCGGAGCGGACATAATAACCGAAAAATTTCAGAGGCCTGGCAGCGACTGATTTCGGGTCCTGAAGTTTCAATGAACCGGCCGTACAGTTACGCGGATTGGCGAAAGGCGGCTCGCCGTCGTTTTCACGCTGCTGGTTCAAACGGACAAAATCGTCGCGGAACATGATCACTTCCCCGCGCACTTCCAACTCCGCGATGCCCGCCGCATCAATTGATAACGGGATCGACCGGATCGTCTTCAGGTTGGCGGTGATCACTTCCCCTTTTTCACCGTCGCCCCGCGTGACGCCGCGGATCAGCCGCCCGTTTTCGTAAATCAGGCTCACGGCGACACCGTCAAATTTCAGTTCGCAGACGTATTCATAAGATTCGCCGTCGAGTCCCTCACGGACGCGACGATCGAAATCCAGCAAGTCCCCTTCCGTGTAGGTGTTGGCAAGGCTCAGCATCGGCGCCGAATGGCTGTATGAGGGGAACTGCTTCGTCAGGTCCGATCCGACACGCCTTGTAGGCGAATCGGACGTGACCAGCTCCGGATATTGCCCTTCCAGTTCCGATAATTCTTTCATCAGCCGGTCATACGTTTCATCAGAAATTTCCGGATCGTTCAGTACGTAATAACGATAATCATGCCGGCGAATTTCTTCGCGCAGTTTAAGAATCCGGTTATTAATTTTTTCTGTCACAGATTTCCTTTCCCTGAGGATTTCAATACCTGACGAAGCAAACGCAAACCGTACCTGAAATGGTTTACAAATTCGCGCGATGACCGCAAGGCGCGGAGACGGTTCATTACATATCCAGGCGTGAGAAAAATTTTCCTGATCCCGGTTCTGCGATACCGCAATAATTCATCGCGCGACAAGAACATCGTGCGCATTACCGGATCGCGGAAATAATCATGTCCCTGAACCTGATCCGGAATAAGCCTTTCCTGATCCGCAATCCGGTGAAGCTCAGTTCCTTCAAAGGGAACGGCAATATGAATTTCGGCATAATCGCATTTTAGTTTTTTGGCGTGCATTAGCGTCCGCTCGACGGATGAACGATCTTCCCAGGGCAGACCGATCATGAAAAATCCATAAAGTTTCAAGCCGTATTTCCGCATCAAATACGCGGCTCGGAAAGCCTGTTCCACGGTAGTGTTCTTCTGCATGTTTTTCAGCGACTCGTCATCGCCGCTTTCAAATCCCACGGCGACTAACCAGCATCCGGCGCGTTTCATCCATTCCAGCCGTTCCTCGTCGAGTGTATCGGCGCGGCTGTTCGCGACCCATTGAATATTTAGCTTCCGGGCAATGATCTCGCGGCATAATCCGATAACATGCGGTTTGTTCATCGTAAACGTGTCCGCTTTGAAAAAGAAATTCCGTATGTTATATTTCCTGACGCATTCTTCAACTTCATCGGCAATATTCGCCGCCGAACGGACGCGGATGCGGTTACCGGAAATAACCGGCGTCAGGCAGAAAATGCACGAGGCGGCGCAACCTCGCGAGGTTTGGATGGTCGCCTGCGGTTCACCGGTATCGGGCCGGAGGTATAATTCATTTTTAAGTAAATCCCTCGCCGGAAACGGTATCGAATCCAGGTCCTCCACAAAAGGAGCCGGCGCGGTTCGTTTCCATGTTCCGGATGGATCCCGATACAAAATTCCTCTGACTGCCTCCGGCGATTGCCCGCCCGTTATGGCTTTGACAAGAGAACCGATAATGGTTTCGGATTCGCCGGTCAGCGCGTAATCGAGCGGATGAAACAGCGGCTGTTGATACAAATCGATTTTTGAAGTCAGAAATAGCGCGCCTTTGGCTACG
Source organism: Bacteroidota bacterium (assembly GCA_037441945.1). Lineage (GTDB taxonomy): Bacteria > CLD3 > CLD3 > SB21 > JBBIRG01 > JBBIRG01. Next base: position 5,457 of record JBBIRG010000140.1, read on the forward strand.
GTCAGTGTTTCCGGCCGTATTCGTTTGGCGACGGCGCAGGCCTGCAAATCCTCGAAAACCGTGGCATTTGTCATGCTTACAATCAGTAAATCCGGCAGCATTGCCCTAAAATCATTTTCAAAATCACGCCACGATTTTTTTTCGGCGGGATAATCTAAAATGGCGGGACGAACGCCCGTTTCCCTTAAAACCGCGGCCATGTAGGCCAGATCATTCGGCGCGCGCAGCGAGGTGGCGGAGGAATCCTCGATATTGCCCTGCGAACGGTCCTCACCCCGCTGGAACAACCGTCCCGGAGGATTGATCAGCAAGGCCGTTAGCAACGTATTCACAAAAATACTTTCTTTAATAGGTGAGATACGGATTTACAAAGTAAATTTCCGTAATCCATAAAACCGTCCAGATCAAAACGCTGATAACCAGCGGTTTATCCGACAGCATCAGCCGTGTGTGCTCTTTCACTTCGCGTGTCTGGTAGATCACGTACAGATAGCGGGTGATTCCGAAAAACACGACAAGCATGCTGAGGTAAATCGTCCAGCCGTTCTGCCAGTTGGAGCGGAATAAAATGTAAAACACATAGGAACTGAAAAGCGAGGCGCCGGTAAAGATCATAAACATATCCAGCAGGTACGGCGTATAACCGCGCTCACCGCTGATCGATTCGCCGTTGTAAATAATTTCGTAACGCCTCTTGGAAAAAGCGATCAGCGCCGACAACAGAAAAACCGTCAAGTAAACCCAGAACGAAAGATCATATCCAAGCGCAAGACTGCCGGCGTATATCCGCATCAGAAAACCGATCGCGATGGTCATCACGTCAATCACCACCCAATGCTTAAGAAACCATGAATACGCAATATTCAGAATAATATACGCCGCGATCACCGTCCACACAACCGGTTTTATCCATGCGGTCAGAATAGCGGTTAAAAGGATCAAAAAGGAGGATAAGATAACGGCTTGCTTCGGTGTGATTTTTCCGGATGTCACCGGACGGAATCTTTTCACCGGATGCAGGCGGTCCTCATTCCGGTCAAAAAGGTCGTTGATCAAGTATATAGCGCTGGCCGATAAACAGAAAATAACAAAA
>JBBIRG010000141.1:0-6325 GCA_037441945.1 Bacteroidota bacterium
AAAAAAACGAAGTGTCGGACGCGGCGTCCACCTCGCATATCTACGGCTCCACACGCGGCATTGTTCATGGCCTTGCGTTGTATTCTCTGGTCAACGGGCCGGAATATTCTCACCGTACAGCCATCGGTCTTTCGATAACCGCCAGTCTCGCCGAAGGAGTCGGATTTTATCATCTTTCCGGAAAACTGAATTACACGGGAGGACGCGCGGAAGCCGTGGGGACCTTCGGGGATTTCGGATTGGTCAACATCGGCGTTTTCGCGCCGATTGTACTGGATGTTGACGATAACCGCGCTGTCGGAAGCATGATGCTCGCGGGTTCAGCGTTGGGCTTAGGTTTGGGTCACTATTTCACCGGAAAACAGAATTTTACAAGAGGCGACGCGTTTGCCATGTCGGATGCCGGACTGCTCGGCGGTTACACAGCCATAACCGCGACATTCATAGCGGGTAACAAGGAACCGAAAACGTATTTAACCAGCGCGATCATTGGATCTACCATGGGGCTTGCGGCGGGAAATTGGTTAGTTCACGGAAAAGATTTATCAACTGCGGACGGTCTGATGGTCCGGTTATCGGCAACTGCCGGATTTTCAGCCGGGCTCGGCGTCGCATACTTAGTTTCCAAAAAACCGAGGTTGAAATTATATTCCGGACTGAGTTGTTTGGGAGCCATCGCCGGTTATGGTATCATGTTCTATTCCATGAATCCGCAGGAAAATAAAAACATTTCACAACAATATCATTTAAGGTTCTACATCAATCCGCTGGCGTTCACGACCGGATCAAAGAATCACAGCGGTATTACGCAACCATTTACCGGTATGCATTTTACATTCTGATTATCATAAAAATACAGGTTATTCGATGTTCAAATTTTTCTCCAGGTACAGCGATTTTTCGATTTTATTTTTCCGTTTTGGTATCGCAATGGTATTTATTTTTCACGGATATGGAAAGCTTTTCTCGCCCGGTGGATTGGAACAGTTTTCGGGATATCTAAATCAGTTGGGATTTCCTCTGCCAAAACTCATGGCTTATCTTGCCGGAGGCGCAGAATTTTTCGGCGGTATCATGATCGCGCTGGGATTGTTCGCGCGCCTGGCGAGCCTTTTTCTGATCATCACGATGGCGGTCGCGGTTTTTGTTCACCGGAATGACGGTTATTCGGGAATGGAATTCGCTGTTCACATGCTTGTTTTATCCGTCGCGACGCTTTTCAGCGGCAGCGGGAAATACTCGCTTGAAAGTTTGGTTAAAAAACACGGAGATTGATATGACCTTCCAGGAAATCAAACGAATGTGCGAAGACATTGATTATTACGCCATCAACAAGCTCAACGGGGCCGATCTCGATGAATTCAGACGGTTATACCGTAGGGTGAAAGAAGACGAAGACCTCGAATCGGCGTCCGTTAAAAAATTAGAGGACATTTACCGTAAATATGTAAAGTAATGGGTGATTATGTTTACCGGACTCATTGAAGAAATCGGAATCGTCAAATCCGTACTACCGATCGGAGAGGGAAGACGGTTTGAAATTGAAGCAAATAAAATTCTTGACGATGTGAAAGCGGATGACAGCGTCGCCGTGAACGGCTGCTGCCTGACAGCCGTGAAAGTCACAGCTGGTTCGTTTATTGCGGAAGCCGTCGAGGAATCGCTGAAGAAAACGACGTTGGGAAATCTGAAAACGGGATCGAAAGTCAATCTGGAGCGCGCGATGCGATTATCGGACAGGCTCGGCGGGCATCTGGCGCTCGGACATGTGGACGGCGTGGGTGTGATCAAATCCATTCAACAGCGCACCGCCAGTTGGTGGGTCGGCGTGCAGATTCCTGAAACGTTGGCCAAATACTGCATTCCCGTCGGCTCCATCGCCATTGACGGTATCAGCCTGACCATCGCCGAAATAAAAAACGATGTGATTTATCTTTCGATTATTCCGCATACTTGGGATCATACGATTTTATCTCTGAAAAAAACAGGCGATGAAGTGAACATTGAAACCGACATGATCGGAAAATATGTTGAAAAATTATTCCATTCAAACAAGCAGGATGCAACCAAACCGCTGACGGAAGCGCGATTAAAGGAACTGGGGTATTAATGGCAAACGCATTTTTTCATACCATCGAAGAAGCCATCCGGGATTATCAGTCCGGGAAAATTTTGATTGTTGTGGACGATGAGGATCGCGAGAATGAAGGCGATTTCATTATGGCGGCGGAGAAAGTAGCCGCGGAATCGATCAACTTCATGGCAAAACACGGGCGCGGTCTGATATGCCTGGCGATTACTCCTGAACGCGCAAAAGAACTTGAGCTGGACGTGATGGTCAACCGCAACACCGCCCTGCATGCAACGCATTTTACCGTCACGATCGACGCTAAAAACGGAACGACAACCGGCATCTCCGCGCAGGACCGCGCTACGACGATCCTGACGACGATAGACCCGAAAACGCTGCCCGATGATCTCGCGCGGCCGGGACATGTTTTTCCTCTCGTTTCCAAATCAGGCGGTGTGCTGGAGCGTTCCGGTCATACCGAAGCGACCGTTGACCTCGCGCGGCTGGCGGGGCTTTATCCCGCCGGCGTTCTCTGCGAGATCATGGATGACGACGGTTCGATGGCCCGCGTTCCAAGACTGATGGACATCGCGAAACAATTCAACCTGAAAATCATCACGATAAAAGATCTAATCCAGTATCGCCTAAAACAGGAGAAATTCATCCGCGCGATTGTTAAAGATGAGCCGCTGTCAAGTTTTTACGGCGAATTTAAAATCATTGTCTATGAAAATGTGCTGAATCGTGACCGCCATATCGTGGTGTATAAAGGCGATATCCGGTCTCCGGAACCGCTTATGGTGCGCGTTCATACCGAACGTCTCATGTCCGACGTTTTCAGATCAAAGAACTTCGACGATCACAGCCATGTATCCCGCGTTCTGCAGATGATCGAAAAAGAACGACGCGGAGCGCTGATCTATTTATCCGGAAGCGAAAGCTTGGGTTTCGATCTTGATCCCGCCAAAGAACAACGAGCATTGGACAGCCATCACACCGAAGATACCAGCAAAGACTGGCGCACGCTCGGCATCGGCTCGCAGATACTTGTCGATCTTGAAATTAAAAAAATAAGGCTGCTCAGTAATACGACAAAAAAATATGTCGGACTGGAAGGTTACGGAATCGAGATCACGGAAATTGTGCCGATCGTATAACACGCCGCAGTCCAAAACGTTTAGATATTTCTTCCTTGAAAAAGCGTTCATCTTCATCGCCGCTTCCAATAACTCGAGTTCAGCAGTTTCATAGATCATTACTCCGGGTATCATTTGCATCGCGCTTGAGCGGATTGCATAATGGCGTCCGCCCGCCAGAATTTCACTTTTCCTTTAATCAAAGACTCGAGACGGCAAAGCGCTTCTTCGGCCTACAATTTTTCATTTTTCTCGCCGGACAGTTCATCGAAACTTTCTAAAAGCCGGCTGGCCAATTTTGCCTGGGTCATGACGTCTAATTTCATTAATTCTTTTCCAATGTTCTGAAGGCTCATGGTATTATGAAAGAAAAGCCTTCATTTGAATAGAACATTCGTCAATTATGTTCATCTAAATTAAAAAGAAACCCGCGAAAATTACACAGAAAAAATCCATAGAAATAACGAAATCGGGTAAAATACGCTATAAATTCATGGCACAATCTCATTATTTAATTTAATATCGTATTCCGGATAATAAATATGTGAATCTGTGACGATGTTATTTTACGAAACCGTCATTGGCATAAAAATAATAATATTTTCATAAAGGAGATTTTTATCAGTCTGATTTTCAGCGGCTACACCTCGCAGGCGTCCTCCAGCCGCAGGTTTGGCCGAGGTCCGATGCGTCCCGGTCCTTTTATTCCAGGGGTTCCCCGGAGAACCGCCGTAATACCGGTCATGGCGGCGTTGTCGGTGCAGAATTTTTTTGACGGCGCGACCATCCGGATGGATAATGCCAAAGCGGCCGCTGCGGCTTTTACGGTCAGTCGTTTGTTCGCGGCGACTCCGCCCGAGAGAATCAGCGACCTGGCGCCCGAACGCAGGCATGCCCTCATCGCTTTCTCAACCAGTACATCCACAACGGCCTCCTGAAACGAGGCGCAGATGTCGGGCATCCGTTCGCGGATAAAATCCTCCGTATGCGAGGAAATAAACTGGATCAAAGCGGTTTTTAGTCCGCTGAAACTGAAATGAACATCATTGGAACGCAGCATCGGTCTTGGAAAAGCAAATGCGTCCGGGTTTCCGTTTTGCGCGCGTTTTTCGATGAGCGGCCCGCCCATCGTCTGTTCCGCTGACTTCATCAGCCCCAACGCGCGCGCGACCTTGTCAAAGCATTCACCGGCTGCGTCATCCTGCGTTTCGCCCGCGAGGCGGTACCGCCCGATTCCTTCCACTTCCGAAAGCAGCGTATGCCCGCCGGATACCACGAGCGCCACTGCCGGCCACTCAACCGTTTCCGTTTCCAGAAACACCGCAAGCATATGTGATTCCACATGATTCACAGGAATGATCGGAATGTTCAGCCCGTACGCCAGGGATTGCGCTGTATTCAGTCCGACCAGCAGGCTGCCGACTAATCCCGGCCCGTACGTCGCCGCGATCTGGTGAATATCCTTCAGTTCCACGCCGGCTTGTTGGATGGTACGCCGGATGACCGGTATGATATGACGCATATGCTGGCGAGACGCCAGTTCGGGAACCACGCCGCCGAATTTAGCGTCCAATAACTGAGACGCCACGCCGTTCGCGATAACATGGCGTCCGCACAGAACCGCCGCGGCCGTATCATCGCAAGACGTCTCAATGGCCAAAGTCAGCAATCCGGACGCGTCAGTTTTCATCGAGATCGATTACTTTAAATCGGTTGGGCGTAATCTGGCTCCAGGTGACATCGGCGGGGACGCGAATGATCATCGCCGGATCCGCGCGTTTCAGTTTCTGCTCCACCTCATAATCAATATAGCCATAAATGCTGTCATGCGACAAACTGGCCAGGAACTGCACGCCTCCCCGTATGCGGATGGAAAACGTCGACGGCTGGACAATCAGGTTATGATTCGGCGGAGTGTTGATCAGGCGGACGGGCACATGATTTATGGATATCTCGCCCAGCGGCTGGACATTGAGCGACACTTGGATATCCTTATCCGGATAGCCAATCAGGCGGTTTGACGGTGGTATCAGTCCCACTGAAAAAAAATAATCACGGTTGATTTTCCGTATTTCGGCATTTCGAGTCGGTACGAATTTAACGCTGTCTCTCAGGCTTGCCGGACACGTCACCGAAATGGAATCGGGCAATAAATGAATGCCGCCTACGAGTACAAAACCAGGCTCCGGAAGCACACGAATATCCGGACGTATTGGCACGCGTTTTTTTATTTTTTCATCGGTGATGATGACAAGAGAATCGGGTTCCAGGATATCAACGATCTTCGGATTCCATTTGGCCGGCATGCGGATATTCTGAATCCGGACGGGCATAAAGATTGTATGAAAATCCTTTTTTTCCGTCAGATCAATCTCATAATGCGCATCGGAGAAATATTGCGTCGCCATCAGGGTGCGACCGTCGGATTCCATCAGTATTTTGACATGCTGAGGCAGATCGCCCACGATCATCATATTTTTGGGCATGCCAGAAATCCGTACCGGCAGAAGCATTTCCTGCCTGGCAATGCCGCCGAGCTTGATATAATACCATAGAATAAAAGCGATAACGAACGATAAAAGCAGTATTTTTTTGTTTTGTATAAACCGCATCAGGCGCCGCGTTTTGTTACGTTTTCCATTCGCCCTTATTTATAAAAAGTTTCAGCCGGATAATCAACTGAAAAATGCTTTTACAACCGGGTCGTCTCGGGGATGTATATCGCTTTATATTCCTCAATCGCGAAACTGTCGCTCATGGTCGCTATATAATCGACGATATGCCGGGCGTAAAGCGGATCTTTCTGGAAATCACGGATCTTTTCCTGCACGGTCTTGGGCGGAAGTTTCCGCAGCCGGAACTCCGGATCGTTTTTTTTCCCGGTATACCTCTCAAGAAACCGGTCCTGCATCTGGAGCGGATTGGAAAAATAGGCCTTAAACAGTTTCCGGATGACTTTCTCGCTTTTTTTATTGACGCGGTTGATCGTGAAATTATTGCAAAGCTCGCGCTGGATGAATGTATCCAGTTCATTCTGCTTCCGGTTGACATCGAGGCTGAATATGACCAACCATTCGTCGAAATGATCGTAACGGTTTTTACGTTCGCAGAATTCGCG
>JBBIRG010000141.1:6335-6543 GCA_037441945.1 Bacteroidota bacterium
ACGCAGCGTATTCTGGATGACATCGGTGACCAGTAGACGAACAAGTCCGCTGATGATGACCGATTCGTAGACTTCAGGCCGTTCATCGAACAATGTTTGGGCGCCGCAAACGTCTTCCACGTCCTGAATGATGCGCAGATGTTTCACGTCGCGGGCGGAGATGTACCGGGCGCGGAGCGCGTCCTCGAGGTCAAACGTTCGCTGGGCG
>JBBIRG010000142.1:0-6537 GCA_037441945.1 Bacteroidota bacterium
GCCGATCCGGCTAATTTTCCGATACCGATACCCGCGCCGATCGTCGCCAATCCTGCTCCTATGCCCGCGGCTAATAATCCTAAACCTTCCATAAGAAAAACCTCCTGTTTATAATTAAAAATTTTGTTTAAACGCTTGCTTCATTATTACTTTTTTCCGCTTAATAGTCATTGCCAGGATGTTCGTGTTTCAAGGACATACCGATAAACAATGCGGATAAAAGCGTAAAAACATAAGCCTGTAAAAACGCGACAAAAAGCTCCAACATAAACATGGACAGCGCAAAAATTACCGAAACCGGAGCCACCCAGAATGTATTCAGCACTATTATCAGCCCCAGCAGCGATAAGATTACGACGTGTCCGGCCGTCATGTTCGCGAACAAACGGATGCTCAGCGCGAACGGCTTGGTGAATAATCCGATGATCTCGATCGGGATCATAATCGGCCAGAGAAACCACGGCGTTCCGCCAGTCAGATGTTTGATAAAACCGACAATTCCGTGCGAGCGGATCGTTACAATCTGCGTAACCGCGAACGTGAAAACGGCGAGAGTTGCCGTTACGGCAATATTGCCCGTAGCCGGCGAGCCGAATGGGATCAATCCAATTAGGTTCATAAATAAAATAAAAAAGAATAACGTGAGAAAATAACCGACAAACCGGTCGGTCGCCTGCCCAAAATTGGGCCGGACAACGCCTTCCCGGATGAAAACAATCAGCGCCTCAAACGGATTATACAATCCGCGGGGTATGATTTTGGGGCGGATTAAAACAAGGAAGACAAACATTAAAACAAACGCAGCCAGCCACATCATCACCACATGTTTGGTCGGCGATAAATTGACGGTCATTCCCAGAAAATGAATATCGGGAAAAACCGGCAGGTCTACGATTCCGAAATAAGGCAGTTCAATCTGGTTCGAATTTGTAATATGATGAATAAGCGTACCGCCGATATCCACATTTTCACTCGCTTGATGAGCGCGCGAAGGCACGCTATCGGTATAAGCGCCGGAATTCATTTTTTGCACAGGAAAAGGCATCATTTAATTTTTCCGGTAAACCATTCAGGAACTAATGCCATAAACTAATAAAATAATTTTTATATTCTATATAAAATTTTAATCATCCCGCCGACACGTTACCGGTTAATTTTTTTGCGAAACAAACGCAGTAAGAAGGCGATTTCCGCTCCCTGGAATGTGAAATAAAAAAACGCAAGGCTCAGTATGAACGTCATTGCAGCGTCGCGGATGACTGGAAACAGCAGAACGACAGCTATAGCCACCCCGAGCATGCGTATTGCGATTCCGCCGAAGACCGCGTAGAAAAAATAATTGTTCGAAAGCCTCATAGCCCGGGTATTCAGCAGCAGTCCGCTGATAGCGTGACATAAGGCTATTATCCATGAAAGTCCGGGTACGACATAGGGTTCAAATTCCGGTGAAAAACCGGCCAGCAATGGAATACCGACCGCGCCTGAAAGTATCAGTAAGAGAAAGAAAGAAAAGTAATTCAAGGCTGGGAGTCTTTCTTTTTATTCGTTTGCGGCAGCGATGAGATGATCCGGTATAAACGGTAAAATCCGCCAAATAAGCCCATCATTATTCCGATGAGAACAAAAAGTACCCGGGTGCCATAATGCTGGTCCAGCCAGTGGCCGCCCCAGACCAGAACGCCGAGTGTGAGAGCGAATTGCCAGCCCCATGAAATCAGCGACGCCGCCGAACCGTCATCGCCGGATAAAAGAACAACCATTTTTTTTAATGTGCTCATTGCGCGTAGAATAAATGCAGGAAATTAATTTTGCAAAACCCTGTATGATAAAAAAAACCGGAAACGGTCAGGCGGTTTCATTCGTTTTATTTTCCAGAGCCGGCGGTTCCTTTGGGGTTTGCGCCATGAGGCATTTGCCGTCGAAAATTGCGCCCTCTTCTACAATCAGTCGTCGTGTGCGGATTTCGCCGTTGATCGCGCCTTTCGATTCAATCATGATTTTTTCCCGTACATCGAGGTTGCCGGTTATTTTTCCGCCGAGAATGACCGTTTTTGCGGACACGTTACCCTTGACGATCCCCGAAACGGCGATGGTGATGGTATCTTGGCAGCTGATGTTGCCGTTGATTTCCCCTTCGATCCGTAAATTGGATGAGGAATTAATATCGCCGGTGATGACGGTTCCACGTCCGATCAGATTAAGTCCGCCGCTTCCGGATATTTCGGCGTCAGTGCGTTCTTTGATCCCGAATGCCATAGTTTTTCATCCTTTTGTTGCGTATTCTATAAGGTGTCTTTAGCGAAAACGGAACCCGGTGAACCCAACATAACGGCGTCTTTCAACTGGGGGAAAAATTCCGCAGGGTCAAGCGGTTGCCCGTCTTTCCATATTTCAAAATGAAGATGCGTACCGGTTGAAAGCGCGCCCGATTCTCCGACGGTCGCAATGATCTCCCCGGATTTGACTGACTGTCCTGGACTTACAAATAGAAACTCGGCGTGCTTATATACGCTGAAATAACCGTATCCGTGAAACAATACGATAGTATTTCCGAACGGCACGTTCCAGTCGGCTGTCATAACCCAGCCGTCCGCCGCAGATTTGACAGGAGTTCCTTTTTCAGCAACCAGGTCTATTCCCCAGTGATAGGACCAGGCGGAATCTGAATAACCGCGCGAAATAAATCGGCTGTCAACCGGTAAAACGGACGGAATGGCCGTATAGGACGAAATAAAATCCTGGTAATAGGATTTTTCGGTTTCAGCGGCTCCGGACGTGTTCCGTAGTACAGAACCCCTCATTCCTTTCACCAGCACGAGCTTATTTTTTTTATCCGCTGCTTTAGCCGGTTCCTTTTTTTCCGCGATAACCGTCGTGTCTTCCGGCGCATTTTTGATATATCCGAAAACCGAGCGGATCTTTTCATTTTCCTGTCGCACTTTCCGGTATTCCCGTTCAATGATCCGTATCCGTTTATTGTCGTCCGTCAGTTGGTGATACTTATTTTCCAGCATATCGTAATATACGATTTTATAAGCATTGGAATAATAATAAATCATCGAAGCAATAAATAGGATGACCGCGCCTATGCTGATAAAAATTCCCCAACGGATCGTTCTTGTCCGGAAGCGATAACTGCGGGGATCCGTTTTTTCATCCAGCATGACGAGTAACGTGATATATTTGCCGGATGTTTTCAGAAGTCGGAACAAAAAAAGGTTCTTTCTTTATGGATAGTTTTCTTACTCTTGCAATGGAAATATATTCAAACAAAAGAGAAATGTCAACATCAAGTAACGGGTTTTCCTCCGGACATGTTATCCATAAAAAAACCCGGATTGCTGAAACCGGGTTAAGTTTTCTGTTTTAATAATCAGGGTTTCGGTGGAATTTTGATTTCCTGTCCGACTTTAATCAGGTCCGGGTTGCTTATGTTGTTGAATTTCGCGATCTCCATGTATTTACCCGATTCGCCCAGATATTTTTTTGCGATGACGCTCAGGTTTTCCCCGGCGGCGACTTTATGGATCGCATAATATTCCGTAATTTCGGTTTTGATATCGAGTTTGATGTCGGCCGGATTCTCGCCGGAGATTTCTTTCAGTTTCGCGAAAATCCGGTCGCGGTCGTACTGGGTTTTGGCGATAGCTTCCACTTTCAAAGCCGTTCCTTCGGGCGCCGCTTTGGTTACTTTCACGCCCAATTCATTGGCTAGAGCGAGCAACGGCTGGTATTTGACCTGGATGGACATAAGATACTCCTTATATTAAATTGAATGAAAAATCCCGAGCCTGCTTCCGGACTCAAAAAAATATTATTCCCCGAAAACCAATCGGTGAAAATATAGGAAAACGTAACCTTTAAAGTCAAGATCAAACCCAACTGATGAAACGAAAAATAATTTATCATGTTATACAAAATTATTTTTTTTCGACACCATAATTTACATTTTTTAAATACCAGCGCTGACTGTCTATTTCCGGCATATCGTCGGAAACGATAACGACCGCTTCAGGTCCGATCATATAGCGGCGCGTATCTTCGCCAATACGGACGTCTATCGGTAATTCAAAACCCGTGTTCAGAGTTTTAATTTCATACCTGCTCGCTGATATTCGGCGCATGTTTATCTCCGGAATTTCCGTTGTGTAAAGATACATTTCAATAAACGGTCTCCAGTTTCTGCCCGACGCCTTATGAACGAGTCCCATAAAATCTTCAGCGGTCACGAAATAATGATTCGAATACTGCTGCGAAGAAGCAAATGTTCTGATCATCGGAAAAAAAACCGAATCACCAAGTATATGCCGGAATGAATGGATCATATATGCGCCTTTAAAGTAAATATCAGGATGATAAGATTCGGATGTCGTCATGCTTCGCATTTCGGTAATCGATTTACTGTTTTTGATTTGTTTCCGTATCCGACTCATATATTCATGATATCCCGTTTCGCCTGTTTTTTCAAGATGGTAAAGGCTTTCGCCATATGTGCAGAAACTTTCATGAATCCAGAAATCCGACCAGTCTTTTGCCGTAACCGAATTGCCCCACCACTCATGTCCCATTTCGTGCAGCATGAGCCCGTCGAACCGGTGGCCGAGAATGTTGTCAAAATTGTATTGATTACCGTAAGCGTTCAGCGTCTGGTGTTCCATGCCGAGATAATCGTTGTCCGCCAGCCCGAATTTTTCCCGCGCGAAGGGATATTCGCCGAAATATTTCCGGTAAGCATACAGCATGTCGACGGCCATGTCGATAAGAGAATCAGCTTTGGACATGTTCTGCGGCAGAACATAAAAAATCACCGGCATGGTATCGCCCTGCAATGTGATATAATTGCGTGTCAGGATTCGGTAATTCCCGATGCTGATGTTGATGTTGTAATTGTTGATCGGATAACGCGTAAACCAGTGATAGGTCGCCTGTCCGTCCGGATGCCGCGTTACGGAATCCAGCAGGCCGTTGGACGCGCAATATAAATGATCCGGAATGGTGATTTGAATGCCGGCGCTGTCGGGTTCGTCGGACGGATGATCTTTGCATGGGATCCAGACTTTCGCGCCTTCGCCTTGGCAGGAAAGCCCTATCCATGGATTACCATCGATATCTTTCGACCAATTGAACCCGCCCTTCCACGGTGGATAAAACGCTTTAAGAGGCTTGCCGCTGTAGTGAATTTTGAGACCAGTGATACTGCCGGTTTTCACGGGCGGAATCCGGACAAACAGCTTGTGTCCGTCCCGCGTAAAATTCCGCGATGCGTCCTGCTCGTCGGTTACGGAGGAGACCTCAAGGTTATCCAACAGATCCAGTTCGATGATGCTCAGGGTATCCGATAAAAGACGCAGACGGACGATCGTATGCCCCCTGACGGCTTGTTTGTCCGGGTCAACGGACAATCGAATATCGTAAAAGAGGACGTCGTACTGCGACTGCGCGTTAGAAATCGGGCCTCCCGACGGATAATCCCCGAACACCGTGAGCCGAAGATAAAAGTAACCGGCTGCCGAGATAAAAATAAGCGCCAGGGCGCCGAGAATGCAGCACGTCCAGATAAATAGTTTTTTCATAACCTGATTTTCATAATTTATTAAATTTTACTTGATTTTATAAAAAATAAAAACTATCTTTAATGCTCAATGGTCGAGCTAGTAGCTCAGCCGGTAGAGCAGCGCCCTTTTAAGGCGAAGGTCGTAGGTTCGAACCCTACCTGGCTCACGAAAACGGAAAAGACAGACGCTTTTCCGTTTTTTTATGCTGTCTGTTTTTTTGATTTTTCCTTTTTCGACTTGTTCTCATCGAAAGCCAGTTCCGGCTCCTCGCCGCTGATGACGCAGCCCTTATGGATGATGCAGCGGGAAACACTTTTTAGCGACGGGATGCGGTACATGACGTCGAGCATGAATCGTTCCATGATCGCGCGTAGGGCTCGCGCGCCGGTTTTGCGCTTCATCGCCTGCTGTACCACTTCGCGCAGGGCTCCTTCCTCAAAAACCAGTTCGACGTTATCGAATGCGAGCAGTTTCTGGTATTGCTTGACGATCGCGTTTTTCGGTTGTGACAGGATCGACAGGAGCGCCTCTTCGGATAATTCTTCCAACGGGCAGATCAGCGGCAGCCGCCCGATGAGTTCAGGTATCAGCCCGAACGAGAGCAAATCGTAAGGCTCAGTCAGTTTCAGGATTTCGGAAATGGAATGCGCGTCTTTTGTCTGGATGTCGGCTGTGAATCCGATGTTCTTTTTCCCGATCCGGGTCTGGACGATTTTTTCCAGTCCCTCGAATGCTCCGCCGCAGATGAAAAGAATGTTCTTTGTATTGATTGGAATCAGGCTTTGTTCGGGATGCTTTCTTCCGCCTTTAGGGGGCACATGGGACACGGTACCCTCGAGGATTTTGAGAAGCGCCTGCTGGACGCCTTCGCCGGAAACGTCGCGCGTGATAGAGGGATTCGCCGATTTGCGGGCGATCTTGTCGATTTCATCAATATAAACGATTCCTTTTTCCGCCGCGGCGACGTCAAAATCGGCGGACT
>JBBIRG010000143.1:0-6478 GCA_037441945.1 Bacteroidota bacterium
CCCATTTTTTCTAATTCCGCCGCGATGGCGAATTTATCGCGCTTCACGGTTCCCTGATCCAGCATGGCGACGGTCAGTTCGGCGACGGCTTTGTTCGGGGCCGGCGCGAAAACCGTTCCCGCCATCAGGCTGCCGCGCAAAGTAACAACATCTTTGACACCGGTTTTCATCGAAAGCACGCGGATGCCGTTGATCTTCTTATCCGTCACGTTTTTCGCCAGCTTGGAATTCACCGACGGAATGACAGCCGAAGCCGCGTAACCCATATCGTCGTCGATCATGTTCTGTTCAAACAGAAAATGCGGCTGGCGGTAACTTTTTGATCCCCGAGAGTAACCGTTCGGAATACTGCCGGTTGACTTGCCCGCTTCTTTCACCGGGATGAAATAACCGACGGTCATCTGGTCCTCGGTAAAATACTTGTTCATGACGCGCTTCACGTCATCCAGCGTGACTTTTTCGACCTCGTCGGTAAAGCTGACAAAATTTTTCCAGTCGCCCATGGCGATGGATTCGTTGATCTGCGCGGCGATGCCGAATGAGCCGTCGCGCGCGAACGCCGCGGAGGATTTCACCTGCGCCTTGGCCGCGTCTAATTCCTGCTGGGTGATGCCTTCCGTCTTGATTTTTTCGTATTCATCGAGCACGATTTTCTCGATTTGTTCATGCGTCGCCGCGGGCGTCGCGGTAACGTAGGATATGAACAGGCTTTCATCCCGGAACGGCCAGAAAAACACATTGGCGCGTGCGGCTAAGCCTTTGTCGGTCAGGCTTTTGTAGAACCGGCTGTTCTTCCCGACGGACAGCGCGCGGTAGATCACGGCCAGCGCCGCGTTATCCGGGTCGAGTCCTTTCGGGCTTTTGTGCGCGATGCCGACCATGCCGTTTTGGCCGCTTCGTTTCACGGTCACCCGGCGCGGGCCTTCCTGTTTCGGTTCGATTGTCGTCATTTCCGGAATCGCGTGCTTCGATTTCGGGATCGCGCCGAAATATTGGTCGATCAGCTTCAGCGCATCACCGGCCGAAAAATCGCCGATCACCGTGACCGTCGCGTTGTTCGGCCAGTAATAGGTATCGTAAAATTCGCGTAATTTCTCGACCGTAACATTCTCGATATCCGATTTCCACCCGATCGTCGAATGATGATAGGGATGCGCCTGATAAGCGGTCGCCCAGAGGTTTTTATCGAGCGCTTCTTCAGGATCATTTTCACCAATTTCAAATTCATTGCGCACGACGGTCATTTCGCTTTTCAGGTGATTTTCATCTAATAATAAATTCCGCATGCGGTCGGCTTCGATCTTCACGGCGAGTTCCAAGTGTTCGCTGGGGATCATTTCGAAATAATTGGTGCGGTCGAGCCAGGTCGTGGCGTTCATCATCGCGCCGACATTCTGCAGCGTGGCGGAAATCGCCGTTCCTTTTTCCTTGTTGAACGTCGGCGTTCCTTTGAACATCATGTGTTCCAGGATGTGCGTGGAACCGGTATTCCCCAGCCGTTCGTTGCGCGAGCCGACTTTATAGGTTACCATCAACGTCAGCACCGGAGCGGAATGGTCTTCCATCAGAAGAACCTGCAGACCGTTTTTTTCGAGCGTGTATTCCTTGATACCGCCGGCTTCCTGGACAAATTTGTATCCGGAAACTCCCTGCGCGAAAAGCGCCGGCACTGTAAAAACAAATGCCGTCATCAGAATCATCATCCATCGGTTTTGGGTCATCATTATCTCCTTGGTTTGGGTTAGTTAATCTTGACTTGTCCGTTATACGCAGAAACGCTCTTTTTGTTGCAATATTTCGGATAAATAATGCGTGAATCGTCTAGACCACGCGACAGATAAAGCACGTGTTTCAAATTGCTGTTTTATGCACTTTTTGCGTTTTCGGTCCCCTCACATTCTCTTTTTAATAGTCTTTGGATTTTTCCTTTTTTTTTGGATACATTATACTGCCATGTTTGAAGTGTCATCCGACAAACCTCCTTTTGAATGCCGCCGCTGCGGGTATTGCTGTACACAGCACGGACGGTATGCGCATTTATACCTGACCGCAAAAGACGTTGTCCGACTTGCCGGCGCGTTGAACATAACGCCGCAGGCGTTCCGGCAATCCTTTACAAAAATGTCATGCGGAAAAAGGACGGTGATTTTTAACAACCGCGTTTGCCCGTTTTATGAAAACAACGCGTGCAAAGTGCACCACGCCAGGCCGGAACAATGCGCCACATGGCCGAACTGGAAGGAAAACTTCCGTAACGGGAAAATCATTCCCGCGCTCAGGAGAATCTGCCCGGGAATCCGGCCTGATTAAATTGCCGGAGATTCACAGATGCCAAATGAAATGTCTTGAAGAACAGCCGCAGTATCACAGAAAAAAAATATTTAAACGTAAATTGCCTGACAAACATCGATAACTATCGTATGACGGGTTTTTGTCATTCGGATTCGCAAACTTCACGGAGAAGCGCCGGTTATGTCAGATATGAGCAGAGCCGGAGGATAGACCGCGTTCCCTTTTACTTGAAACTCCGCACGGCCTCTTCTTTTGTGGGATACGCCTCGAAAATTTCCATCAGCTTGGTGATGTTGAGCACGTTCTTCACGAATTCGTTCAGCCCGCCGATTTTCATCTCGCCTTCCTCGTTGCGCACATTGGTGTACAGCGAAATCAGGCTGCCGAGACCCATGCTGTTGATCCGCTTGATCTTGGAAAGATCCACAATCAGGTTTTTGCATCCTTCCTTCATCATTTCGTGCGCCGCATTATGGAGCATCGAGATATGCTCGTCGGTCATCAGCTTGTCCTCGATGTCGATGATCGCCAGGGTATCGCTGACTTTCTGCGACGTGACCTTTACGGCGGATTCGGGAGCGATTTTGACTTTTTTGCTTTGTTTCATGTGTTTTTTTGGGTTCGTCATGTCAAATGGTTTCATTCTGAATGCTTTAAATACTGCTTTTTATTTTCTGCCTAACTTGGCGTTGATCTGGTCGAGATGCTCGTTCATGTCCTGAAGGTGGCGTTGTAAAATGACGATTTCCTCGACGGATTTCTGGTACGCCACTTCGTCGCCGCTTCGTCCGCCGTACTGCAGGCTGTTGCAGATTTCGTTGAACGTGTCGAAACTGTGTTTCATGTACGTTACGAAATAATGTATGTCCTTCTTGATTTCCGTATATTCTTCTTTTTGGGAATGGGTTAGTTCGGAGGCTTTCAGGCGCAGATACGTGACATTCAGTTTCAGGATATTCAGGTCTTCTATGATCTGGTCGACGTCGACTTCCCGTTCATCTGTAGAAGAAAGACGCATGTCTAACTGCAAAGACCGCAAATCCTGGTAAACGCGGCCGAGATCCGTGGCAAGCTCCTTGATTTTATTCACTAACATAAATGTTCCTCACAAAAAATGAATCCCGTTGTCATTAAAAAGAATATATTGTCAGATATGTTTCTGGTTATTTTAAGTATTTTTATGGTTACTGTCAATAGGTTTTGTAGCCGGTCAAGAACCGGCCGGCGGAAACAGGGTCCGGAAAAGCGGTTCATTAGTAAACGGCCGGATTATGTTTTTGTTTTCCGGATTTCCCTGAAAAACGTAATGAGTCTGCCGGTGTAAGAAAACAGCGATAAGATGATAAATCCGAGCCCGGTCCACATCATGATATCGGAAATGACGTTCAACCCATAAAGGTCTTTCAGCGCGAATACAGAAATAAACAAGAAAAGGACGGTCACGGTGAGTTTGCCGATCATGTTGGATTCAAACAGGAAGCGGAACTTGATTCGGACAATCACGCCGGTCAGGAAGATCAGAACATCGCGGAGAACGACGACAATGAAAAACCACATCGGGAAATCGGGCCTCGATAGCGCGAGAAAGAGGAACACGATTCCGATGCCGATTTTGTCGGCGATGGGATCGATAATGCGCCCGATGTTTGTGACCTGGTTGAGTTTCCGCGCCAGCCAGCCGTCGAGCATGTCGGTAACGGCGCCTGCCAACATCAGGGCAAGCGCAGTGAGGTTGTGTTCCGGCTGACGCGCGCCAAGATGAAGAAACCAGACGATCGGCGCGATCAGCAGAATGCGCGAAAAACTGAGAAAATTGGAAAGGGTCAAGATACGATTGGCGCGTTCGTTATCCTGCGGCGTAGGCGTCATTTATTCTTTCGCCTCCCTTACCGAAAAGGTACGCGCGATGATTTCCTGCTCGCGGAGGTTTTTGAGCTTTTTCTGTTCTTCGGGGAAGAAAACCGCCAGATCAATGAAATAGATCCTTTGGGTAACCGAATCGGCGAACGCGAACGACCGGAAAGCGCCTCCGAACGGCCTTACCGGCGAAGGCGTCCGCCAGACGCCGTTGTATTCCAGAGCAGGATAACCGGCGAATTCCGTCCGGCCGTACCGGTCGTACATCGGTACGGTTACAACGGTATCGACAAACCACGACCCGAGCTTGTTGCGGGTCGCGGTCATCCAAGGTTCGGTAATCACCGAATCGGGCGACTTATCTTTCGCAGGGGGGAGCCAGTGTACTGAAATCCAGCGCTGAAGCGATTTGTTCATCGACGGCGCGTAAAACCGGACATAGCCTTTTTCCGGCTGTTCGTCGGTCAGGCGGTAATCCGGATGGATGCGCATCGTCCAGCCGTATTTTTCAAACAGCTGTTTCTGAAGCCCTTTTTTCTCAAGATATTTGCCCGTAGTATAAATGAAATCCGATACGAGCCGGTTCTTGTGCTCCAGCGCGCGTTCGTAAATATCGTCGTCGTTGCGGTTGATGAAATCCACCAGATCGACGATCGAATCGGATGTGAGTATCATCATCAGCTGCCCGTAAGCCCATTCGTCAGTTTTGTTGAACCAAAAATGCTCTTTCGACCGTACGACTTCTTTGGCGTCGTCGGAGAGCAGTTCGCCGATGAACCGCGAGACCGGGCCGTTGTGCTTGAGGGTACCCGCGAGGATCACGTACTTGTAATTGCGGTAGTGATCGAAATTCACGAGGTTGACGAATTGGATGTAAAATTCCTTTTCAGGCGTCGGGACGCGGTATTCTTTTTCAAAGATCGTCTGAAGCGGAAACAGCAGCGCCGGCCAATGGAGCGAATCGGCCATGACGATGATCTGGTCGTCACCGCCGATGGCGACGCGCTTGGTTTTTTCGCAGGCCGATCCGCTCAGGACGGTTAGCGCGCAAAGGAGCGCCGTTAGGTTACGCATGATTGGGTTTTCCTTTCCGCAGTATAAATATCAGCGCGCCGGGCAGCGTAGAGATCATGGAAACCAGATAAGCGAGAAAGCCGATGGAAAACGCGATTTCCTGCGATACGCCGATTCGACGGAATAAAATAACGGTGGCTTGTTCCCGCGGGCCGGTGCCTCCAATGGATACCGGCAGGCTCGCCACCACGGCGATGAGCGGTACAAAGATCACGTAAAAGATCAGGTCCGAAGGATCGCCCAGCGCGCGCCCGATTGCCCAGATCGCCAAAATGCGCTGGAACTGTACGATCAGCGAAATCATGAGAATTCCCAACAGAGCCTTTTTAGCGGCGCCGAACCGGTTGATCTCATAATACAGGTGCTGGAACCGGCTGTATATTTTTTCCGGCAGGAGTTTTCCGACTGGTTTCAGCGTCCATTCAGCCACGGATTTATTGAACAGCGCTACCATCAGGACGATCCACGAGGCCAGCAATGCGCCGATCAGCGCTACCAGACGCAGCGACGTGCCGTGCCCGATCGCGAATAATCCGGTCAGCGACGCGAGAAAGACAAGCGTTACAAACCCTACGAACCGGTCGAAAAAGACCGTCGCCAAAGCGGGCGAAAGTCCCTCGCGGTTCACGGAATGTCGGTGAATGTCGTACACGCGAAGAAAATCGCCGCCCATACCGCTGATCAGGAAATTATTAAAGAATAATCCAACGTAATAATAACCGAGAATCTTCCGGTACGGAAGGTCGAACCGGCTGACGCGCAGAATGCGCATCCACTGGTAGGCGCCGGCAAAATAGCTCGCCGTCATCAGGCTGATGGATAAAAGGATCCATGAGGAATCCATCCCCGACCAGATCCGAAGAAGATCGGAAAAATCAAGGCGGTATACTGTGAAATAAATAATGCCGGCGCTGATGATGATTTTCAGCGCCAGCCAGAAATATTTTTTTAGTGCGGTCTTTTCCATGGTGTATGAATTTCGCGCCGTTCCGTTTATTTGCCCTTATTCAGCTTTTTAGCGATTTCGTCGATCTTGGCTTTGGCGCTGTGATCGCCCGGATTGCGCGTGAACCAGCGTTCGAGGATTGTCTTTGCCTCACTCAGCGACGCCGAATCGTCCTTGCCTTCCAGCGCCGCGCGCATGGTGTGCCACGGCAGGCTGGCGCACTTGACGCGGACCGGAAACTCGCTCACGCCGCAGAACACCGCGAGCTTTCCGAGCTCCATCGGATCCGCGCCGTTTCCCTCCCCGGTC
>JBBIRG010000144.1:0-6471 GCA_037441945.1 Bacteroidota bacterium
TGCGCGCGATCAGGGATGATGAAGTGTCTTATATAAAGGACGCAATTATGCGCCTTCACGCAACTCATTTTTAACCCATAAACCCGGAGAAAAAAATGAATTTTTTTTATTTGTTACTTACGGTCAGCCTAATCCTGTCCGGATGCAAATCCGGTGAACAATCTCGAAAAGAATCAAATAAAGAATTAGCCAAACAGGAGAAAAAATTAGTTAGGCAGGAATTAGAAAAAGAAAAACAAATGCAGGAAAAAAAAAGCCTGGAACAGGAAAGATTAGCTAAGGAACAGGAGGAAAAACAAGTTAAAGAAGAACTTGAAAGAAAGAAAATCGAGTCTGAAAAACAGAAGGACGAACTGCGCAAAGTTCATGAAAACCTGAAACGGATGGGCCTGGCTGCAATCCGGATCGATGCTGTGAAAGAGGGCAGCCTGATCACCTATTCCGACGGCAGGACAGTAACAACAACCGGATCCGTCACCGACCGGGGTATGCTGATGACGCTTGATGAACTTCTGAAAAAGGCGCTGGATAACGAACGGAAGAAAACCAATGCGGAGCCGGTATGCGCTGGCGGATTTGAAACCTGCCAGAACGGGGTTCTGTACGTTTACATTATGCGTGCTGGCCGCGATGCCGCCTGTACGGGCGAGTGGTTCCGGACGGAACAGGAATGCAAATAATTCTCATGTGAAGACTTTTTCGATTCGCGATGAGGAAAACAACTTAAGCCTGATGTTAGGTTTTGTAAATATAAAAAAACGCGCCCGTTATTTACGGCATGCAATGGCTACGGTTACCGTCATGCTCTTATGCAGTATGACGGCCATGGCGCAGCGCCTGCCGGTGAAAAATTATACGGTCGAAACTGGTCTGCCGAATGCCCAGAATACGCGCGTGTTCCAGGATTCCAGGGGATTCATTTGGTTTCTTTCGTCGTCCGGACTGATAAGGTATGACGGAGAAGATTACCTGATCTATAACAAACAGGACGGTTTTCCAAGTAATGTCGCCGTCAGCATGGCTGAGGACAGCGCCGGCAACCTGTGGGCGCTGATGAGCAATGGACTGTCGGTTTTTCAGGTTTCCGTGGACGGGCAGATCATTCGGCATGAAAAATTAGATCACCGGAACGGATTGCCGTACGACGAATACACCGCGATGCTGCTGGATGACGGACCGTCGGTCTGGATCGGTACAAGAAACAACGGCCTAGCCCATTTCTGGTATGAAGAGAGCGGCGGACGAGTTGCTGTCGGCAGAAAAAATTTTATTACAACCGGTAACGGACTGACCAGCCAGACGATTCATAATGTTTTCCGCGATAACAAAAATAACTACTGGATCGCTACGGATCGGGGAATATCCGTCATCCGCATACTGAATGCTGAAAAATTTGTATACCGTATACAGCCTTTAACGGTACGTAACGGACTCGGTTCGGATTATGTCAGCCGGATCATTCAGGACCGCTCGGATGTGATCTGGGCGGGAACCCAGAAAGGTCTCAGCCGGCTGATTGATGCGCTGGAGTCGCCGAATCCGGTCAAGTTTAAAAATTACGGAAAAACCCACGGTTTGGTCAATGAACGCATCAATGATATTTCTTTAGACCGCGTCGGACATATCTGGCTGGTGACGCCGGAGGGCCTTTCAAAATTTTTTCTTCCCGACCGGAAGCAGGGGCTGATGAGAGATTATATCCCGGCCGTTACGAATTACGATACCCGGCACGGGTTCATCGAGAACGGGTTTCTTTCGCTGTACGTTGACCGGCAAAACATCATCTGGCTGCCGACGACGGGAGGGCAGATCAGCAAGCTGACTTCCGAGCGGTTTCAGAGTTTCACGATGGATGAAGGACTGCCGCATCCGAACATTGGCCCTCTTTTTCAGGACCGCGGCGGAATTATTTATGCAGGCTGCGGCAACCGGTTAATCGTGATCCGCGCTGAATCGGCTGAAAACGGGGCGAGGGAAACATTCATCCGGACCGCGGCAATTCCTCCGTCTATAGGAGGCGTGCAGGATATTACGGCCGATGATGCGGGAAATGTTTGGGCGGCGACGGAAAATATTCTTTACCGAGTGAAGGATCAGTTCGCCACGCCCGCCGGAAGTTTTCCGGAATTGAAAAACCGCAATATCCGCCGTTTGCTGTTTGACCGCCACAATCAGAAATGGATCGGAACATCCTCTGGACTGATCCGGGAAAGAAAAAATTCCGTTCGCCTTTTCACCCGAGCTGATGGACTGACAAACGAATCCGTCCGCGCCATCGCGTTGGATCGCTACCAGAGGCTCTGGATCGGCACTCAGGACGGATTATGCTACTTGGACGAGAATGACCTTGCGCAGGCGAATCCTAAAATTCACGCGCTGGATCATCCGGATCTTAACGGCAAATTTATCATTCAGATTTTCGAAGACCGTTTGTCTGATCTATGGATCGGAACCGACGGCGGGCTCATTCGCCTAATGCGCAACAACACGGACGCCGTGCAGAAAGTTGTGCCGGTGGATCTGAATGCGGCCGGCTTTATGAATCAGTCGGTCATTTCGATTCTGCAGGACCCGACGGGTATGTTATGGATCCTCACCCGCAAGGGCGTACATATTTTCAACCCGGAGAACGCCTCCGTACGGCGTATCTGGACGAAAAAAGACGGCCTGGCGGGCAACGAAGGATTATCCGGCAAAGGTCTGATGCGCGACCGCAGCGGGATGATCTGGATGGGTTTATCCAGCGGACTGACGCGCTATCTTCCCAAAGTGGATTTTGACGTAGACGCGCCGCCGGTGATTCACATTAAAAAAATCTTCGCTAATGACGAACGACAACCCAAACACACGGCGCTGACTTTGCCCTACCGGACAAAGCAGATTAGCGTTGAATATACTGCGCTTGATTTTCAGTCGGAAGAATCCGTTCAATATGAAATCATGCTTGAAGGCCACGACCAGACATGGAACGAGCCGACGCATCAACGGAAGATGCGTTTCTCAAATCTGGGATCCGGTAATTATATTTTCAAAATCCGGCTGTTCGATCCGTCCCAGCCCGGCGCTTCGGCCGTTCAATACAACCTACCGCTTCGTATCGAAACGCATCCCCTGCGGCAGTGGTGGTTTTACGCCATCGCGGGAATCCTGATGGTCGGAATTGTTTACGCGGCCTATCAGCGACGGATGATCACGGTCAAGAGGCGTAACGAAGAGCTGGAACATAAAATTCATCTGCGCACGCAGGAAATCAGGAACCAGAACGAGCAAATCCGTAAACAGCAGGCCATTCTCGAACAACAGAAAAAACAACTCGAATTCACCATCAAGGAACTTACGCTCACCCAGAACGACCTGATTCATTCCAAGAAGATGGCTTCGCTGATCCAGATCGTCGCCGGTATCGCGCATGAACTGAATAATCCGCTTTCAAACGTTTACGGAAATATTAATTTGCTGAAAGATTACCTTGCCGATTTGCGTAAATTGCTGGACGCCTATCAGGAACGGTATCGGACAGTGGATGAATCCGGCAATCCGGAAATCACCAGGCTGAACTCCGGAATTGAGGCGATCAAGCGGCAGATGGATTACGATTTTGTCATTGAGGATATTGACGAGATCACTAAAAGCATCGTGAACGGCGCGAACCGGCTGATCCGGATAGTCGAGAACCTGCGGCATTTTTCGCGCCTAGATGAATCGCAGATCAAGGAGTTTGACGTCAACGACAGCCTGAAGAACGTCGTGGAATTATTCATCAATCAGTACCGATTCAGCCTCCGCATTGAAACGCAGTATCAGGACATTCCGACGATAACGGGTTATCCCCAGGAGCTGAACCAGGCGTTAATGCAGATCCTGCTGAACGCCGCCCAGGCTATTCTTTCCTACAAAGAAATTACCGAAGAACAACCCCGGGAAACAGCTGTTCCGGAAAAAGGTTGCATCTCAATCACGACCCAACTGGTCTTTCTTGAAAAACCAGCTTTGGTGCTGGACCTGACCCTCAAGGGAGAAAACGGCGACGTCATACACGACCGCCAGCCCGCGATTCAGATCCGCATCCGCGACAACGGGATCGGCATCCGGGATGAGCACAAGGAAAAAATATTCGATCCGTTTTTTACGACCCGGAAAATAGGGGAGGGAACCGGACTAGGGCTTTCCGTCGCTTACAGTATTGTAGAAAAACATAACGGAAAAATTTTTTTTAACAGTCAGTACATGGAAGGCTCGGAATTCATTATCGAATTGCCCGTAAAAAATTCCATGCAAGTCTTATCCTGAAATTTGGAAATGGTCATGACGGTTCAGCGCACGCCCGCCTATTTTATTTCGGATCTTCACCTGGACGCCGTATTCCGGAATAACAATCCGCATTACCGGAAACTGGATGATTTTTTTGATCATGTACGCAAGACCGCGGGATCGCTGTATATTCTCGGCGATTATTTTGATTTCTGGTTTGAATACCGTCATGTCGTGCCGTCCCGTTCGCTGTACGGCCTGCACAAGCTGATGACCCTGCGCGAGCAAGGCGTGGACGTGGTTTATTTAACCGGCAATCACGACGGATGGGCGCGGCGTTTTTTTCAGGAGGAACTCAATATCCCGGTTTACCATGAGCCCGTTACGGTCGATTGCCCTCCGCACCGGGTTCTCCTGCTGCACGGAGACGGATTGCGGTCGGGAGAATCGGGGTATCGTCTCCTGCGCTGGTTCATACGCCATCCCGTGAATCAGCGGCTGTACCGCAAATTGCATCCCAGCCTGGGTATTCCGCTGGCGCGCTGGTTTTCACGCAAGAGCCGTGAACATGGACCGGAATCGTTCGATGAATCGAAGGATCCGGCGATGAATCAATTTTATGACGACTGGTTTGCGAGAGGAATCGACGTCATCATGATGGGACACAATCATCGTCCGTCATCAAGGAAAATCGGGGAAAAGAAAATAATTGTTCTAGGCGACTGGATCCGGCATTTTTCTTATGCCGTATACGACGGTTTTTCGGTACAATTGCTGGAATGGAAAAAAAAATGATGCGTCTTCTTCATATTATAACGGCAATGATTCTTCTGTTCGGCGGGAAAACGGTTACGGCGCAGGAACGGCCTCTGAGGGTCATGGAAAAACATTACGCGTCCCTGAAACGCTGGATGACCGATACAGCCTCGGTACGAAAAGAAATAGAGGCGGAAGAACACCGTCTGGACCGCGTCTTTGACTGGGATGAGATCGCTTACCGGATTTTTCCGCAGAACTGGGTGAATCTGACCAAATCATGGCAAATGACGTTCACGCTGAGCGCGCGGGAAAAGATCATACGTTCCCTCAGCGCTTATCTCCTGACCCGCCAGTCCATGGTCCAGCGGCACGCCATACGATGGTCGGAAGACGACATCAGCGGGATCAGGGGAAAAGTGTATTTGGGCGTACTAGCAGATCAGGAATGGACTAACGTGCAACTTCGTATCACCGGCCAGTCGGGAGAATGGAAAATATATGATATCCGTTCGGAACGGTTTTCCATGATCAAAATATATTTTCACGGATTAGATTCGCTCCTCAGCGAAGGCTATCACGCGGAATACGTCCACGCGGCGATGATGGATCTTTCCATCATGAATATTGATTCTTTTTCGGGCCGGAGTATGGAAGGGTTTCCCCTGCAATGGGGATGGTATAAAAAAGACGACCGTAGGATACGAAAAGCCGGCGAATCTTTTTTTATAGATGACCGCGACAGTAACCGGTATCTGCAGATCCGCGTCAGCGGCGTTCCGCTGGTAAAGCCGTTTGCCTATAACGTTCATGATTACCCGGTTCTAAACTGGTCGTGGCGCCTGCGTTCGCGGGGAGAAGAGGAATCGCCGTCCGGGTCCGTCATGGCTTCGCTAACCGTGATCTTTTACCAGAACTGGCTGGGTATGCCCGTGACGATAAGCTATGTCTGGCACGGAAGAGACGCGCGCTGCACATTCTACAGCGAGAAGCAATGGTTTGTAGACCGATATACCGTTGTGCTCCGCGGGCCTGCGGACAGGACGGATGGATGGAAAAACGAATCCGCTGATCTGTACGGAGATTATACGCGTTTTTTCGGCGAGCCGCCCCCGATTCAAACGGTCGCGATTTTTTTTCAGTTGCACGAAGGGGAATCTCCGGACGCATCGAGAGAACTTGACGTCGAAGACGTCAGCGCGTCGCGGGAAGTCCGGATTCTTTCGTGTCCTCCTTAGGTTCTTCATGCCGGTCGGCGTCAAGAAAAAAGAAAAAAAAATTAAGACCGGCCGAAAAAAATAAAAAAATATTTTGCGTCCGAAAAATTCACAGGGAAAATCATGTAATAACGAGTGTAAAGCCTTGTCCAGATTGAATCTTCAGCGATTACCATCTTTTTAATGCGGTCAATGAAAAAATTAAAAAAATATTCAAAGTTTGTACTTTCCTGTTGACTTTATTCGC
>JBBIRG010000145.1:0-5583 GCA_037441945.1 Bacteroidota bacterium
AAGGCATTATCCAAAAAAACCAAAAGATATGAAACTTTCAGATTTTGGAACTCCCATAATCCGGAAATCGATGAATCGCCTTGAGTTTTATCGGTTTTGTAATCTTCAATCCTTTTTACCGAATGTTTCATCACAATTAGATTTTATTACGTCTGATAATTATCTCGGTAAGATCAATTTAGAAGTGGAGGGTTCAGAAGAAAAAGTCAATAATCTTTCAGCCGATGATAAATTAATAATCGCAACTCATATTTTGGAACATATAAGTTTAGTGTTACAATCCGACAAAGTTGAATATAGAGGTACCGAGGAATTTAAATATCATGAGATTTCAAAAGTATTTAAAGATAAAACGCTCAATATTTGTGTCCGTGAAAACAGCGATCAGGAATACGGCGTCCCGCAAAGTCAGACGCTGAATCAGGATTTGCGTATTGATCTGAGTAATAAAGACTGGTATGTTTTCAATGACAATTACGGTACATCGGAAGAAAAATATCTTGTAAAGTTTATTGATAAAACTTATGAAAAACTAAAGAGCCAATATTCTGAGATATATCTGATACGTAATGAAAATCATTTTCAGCTTTACAATTTCAATGACGGTCAGCCCGTAGAACCGGACTTTGTATTATTCCTGAAAAAGAAAGAATCCGCAGAAACAATACATTATCAGGTATTTATAGAGCCTAAAGGAACGCATTTATTGGAACACGATGCGTGGAAAGAAACTTTTTTAAAATCATTAAAAAATCGTCATATAATTAATATTCTTTGGAAAACGAAGAAATATGTCATCTGGGGAATGCCGTTTTATAATGAGGAATACAGGAAGAGCGAGTTTGAGAGTGAGTTTGGGAGGATAATAAAATCATAGAATTTTTTTCCATTATTCCCAACTCAAGCAAAAAATATTTTAAAACAAAGGATTTAGCAAATTCTACAAACTGAGATTAACGCTCTTTAAAATCAGTTAAACCACCGTTGAATAAAAGTGCAAATTATAGAACGGAATTTTTTATCAAGCATCTAAATGTAGTTATTACAATATATTACAAAATATTTTAATTCATCATTGCACATACGATTATTTATCAATATATTGCGCCGCTTTGAAAAGATTCAGGGCGAAATAGAAGATTTATTAACGAGGTTTGATACATGTATTTAGCCCGATTGGAAATTTACGGTTTTAAAACATTCGCCCAGAAAGTCGACCTGCGCTTTGACGACGGCATCACCAACATCGTCGGTCCGAACGGCTGCGGCAAATCTAACGTGGTGGACGCGCTCCGCTGGTCGCTGGGCGAACAGAAAATGAGCGTTTTGCGCAGCGAAAAACTCGAAAACGTCATTTTTAACGGGACCACCTCGCGCAAGCCGCTGAACGTAGCGGAGGTTTCGGTCACCGTTCATAACACGAAAAACATCCTTCCGGTGGAGTACACGGAAGTGAAGATCACGCGCCGCATCTACCGTTCCGGCGAAAGCGAGTATTACCTGAACAATATGCCCTGCCGCCTGAAAGACATCAACGACCTGCTGATGGATACCGGCATGGGCGCTGACGCGTATTCCGTGATCGAATTGAAAATGGTCGAGCAGATACTATCCGACAATACCGAAGACCGTCGCCGGATGTTCGAGGAAGCGGCCGGCATCACAAAGTACAAACAGCGCCGGAAACAAACACTGCGCAAACTGGACGAAACCCGCACCGACCTGACCCGCGTTAACGATATCATCGCCGAAATCGAGAAAAACGTGAATTCGCTCAAGCGCCAGACGCAGAAAGCCAAACGGTACCAGAAACTGTCCGCCCAGCTGAAATACGAGGAAGTGCGGCTCGCGCATCACGATTTCGCGCGGATCAGCGGACTGATGAAGCCGCTCGAGGAAAGACTCGCGGGACTGGAAGACGAAGCCGAACGCCAGCTCGGCGAAATCGCGAAGAAGGAAGCCGAACATGAAGAACTCAACCGCTTGCTGATCGGGAAGGAACAGGAACTGCGCGAAATACAGATTCGTATGAACGCCCTGTCGGAGGAGATCGAGACCATCGAAAAAGAAATGCTCGTTTCCCGCGAGCGGAAGAAAAACTTAGAAGACCTCATTCGCCGGTATTCGGAGGAAAAAGCGAACCTCGAAAACCGGAAAACGCATTGGCGGGAGCGCATCGGCGAACTGCGGAAGCAAAACGACGCCGTTCAGGACGAACTGCAGGCGCTTAAAGAGGATCACGAAAGGAAGAAACAGGAACAGCAGGATACCGAACGGGAATTAGCCGGTGAAAAAAACGCGCTGGAATCTGTCCGGAAACAATTAGTCGGGCTGATTGACGAAATGGCAAAAAGCCGCAACCAGTTCCAGCTGGCGAAAAACAATATCCAGAACGTGGAACGGAAAATCAACGAACTGCGTAGCGACATGGAATCGCACCGCGAAACTACCGGCGATACGCAATCGGTGATTGACGAACGCCAGTACCAGCAACGCAAAGATATGCAGGAAGTGGAACTGTATCGGCAACAAACGGTTCAAATCGCCGCCGATATTGACGAGCATAAATCGGAGATCGAGCGCGTCCGCTCGGAAAAACTGCAGATCGAAGCGGATATTCGATCTCATGACGCGCAGATCGGGATTATCCGCAAAGCCATGGAAAGCCATGCCGGATTTCCCGAAAGCGTGCAGTACTTGCTAAATGACGCCCAATCGCCGATCCGGTCTACCGTCGCCGACGGGTTATCCACCGATGAGATCTACAAAAAAGCCGTCGAAGCGGCGATCAGCGAAAGTTACGCATTTCTGTTGTCCGGGTCCGAGGATTCGATCCTGGAGGCGATCGGCCGTCTGTCCTCGTCGGAACACGGCCACGCGTCGTTCCTGAATGTTTCGCAGATCCCAAAGGAACAAGCTTCCGCGCGGAGTGTGGACTGGAAATCGGCTTCCGAAAAGGTTCTGGGACCTGCCGTTGACCTGATCCGGTCGGACGCTCCGGGGCTGACCGAGTGGCTGCTCGGCGACGTCGTGCTGACTGAAAATTTTGATCAGGCCCGGAAACTGGCTGCGCAGTATCCGAAATTCCGTTTTGTGACCCTGCAGGGCGAGATCGCGCAGGGACGGCATTTTTTTAAGGCTGGAAGCCGGCGGAAATCCGGCGCGTCGCTCATCGGACAGAATGAAACGCTCAAACGCCTGCAGGAACAATATCAACGGCTCGTCGGTGAACTGGCCGGACGCGAAAGCGAGTTGAACGCCCTCGCCGCGAAATCCGCGGAACTGGAAACATTACACAAGACCGCGAAAGAAAGTTTGCGGACCGCTGAGATCAGGCTGAACGACCTTGACAAGGAAATTTCGCAATCGCGGTACGAACATAAGCTGGCGGCCGAGCTGGCTGAAAAAAACCAGGAATCGATCCGCAGCGCGTCGGAAGAGCTGGCGCGCTTTCAGGAACTCGTCGCCGAAATGGAACCGCAGCTCCGGGAACAGGAAGACCGCAGAACCGCGCTGGAACTGGAAAACCGGAGGCTGGAATTGCGCGTCGCGGAATTGGAAAAACAGTTTCGGACAAGAACGGATGCGTTCAATCAGACCTCGGCGAAATTATTCGCGCTCGACAACGATTACCGCAACGCCCTCAGCCAGATTGCCGGACTGGAACAGCAGACCGCCGAAGCCGATGAGACCATTGCCCGTCACGACCATGAAAGCGAGCAGGCCGCTCTTGAGGGCCAACAGGCGGGCGAATCGGATTTGGAAAAGGAAAAACAACTGATCACGCTGTCGAAGCAGAAAGACCGGCAGGAAAAAGAACGCGATTTCGCCGAACAGGCCGTTTCCCAACAGCGTGAAATGAACTTGAAGGTGGAAAGCGAACTGAAAAAACTCCGACGGCAGAGGGAAGACGGGCTGAGTTCGAGGCACAAACTAGAACAGCAGGTGGGCGATTACCGATATGAAACGCGATCCCTGCACGAACGGATCATGCGGGAATATGAATTTGACCTGACCCGGGACTGCGTGGATTCGCTGATCCCCGACGCCGATCACAAGGAAGAAGAAGAACCGAACGAAACCGCCGATGCAGCCGACGCGAACTCCGCGCCGGAAACCGCTCCGCCTTCGGAAGAAAAAAACCTGGATGACGTCCTGAGCGAGGACCTGCCCGATGAGGAACTGGCTGACGGGCAATACAGCCCGGAGGAAGCGAAAAACCTGATCGCCGAACTCCGCCGCAAGATCAAGATGCTGGGCATGGTGAACATGGAGGCGTTCGCCGAATACACGAAAGAAAAAGAACGATTAGATATTTTAGTCAAACAACGCGAAGACCTGCTGGAAGCCGAAAAACAGCTCATGGAGACCATCGCCACGATCAACGCCACGGCGCAGAAGCAGTTCATGGAAACCTTTGAGCAAATCCGGGCGAATTTTATAAAAATTTTCACCTCGCTCTTCGACGAAAGCGAAGCCAACCTGGAATTGGCGAAGGACGAAGACCCTCTTGAAGCGGGCATTGAAATTTTCGCGCGGCCGACCGGGAAAAAAGTTCAGCATATTTCCCTGCTGTCAGGAGGCGAGAAAACGCTGACCGCGATCGCCCTGCTGTTTGCCATTTATCTCGTCAAGCCCAGCCCGTTCTGCGTTCTGGACGAAGTGGATGCGCCGTTAGACGACGCCAATATTGACAAGTTTACCAAGATTCTCAGAGACTTTTCCAACGATACTCAGTTTATCGTCGTTACCCACAACAAGCGCACCATGGAAACAGCTTCGAATATTTTCGGGATTACGATGCAGGAAAAAGGCGTATCCAAGGTCGTTGCCGTCAAATTCAAGGACCGGGATTCCTCAAGCGACGACATCGTGGATATTATCGAAAAAAATAAGGTGGCCGACCTGACGCAGGATATCAAGGAACCGCCATCCACGCCGTCGCAGAGCGCTAAATAGCCCTGTCAAGCTTGCTATGTCCGCAGAATCCATCAGCCGGAAGAGCAGGCGATGCGGGAACATTATCCGCATTCTGAAAAATGAATTCCCGGATTCGGCATGCCGTCTCACGCGCCGGTCGCCGTTTGAATTGCTCATCAAGACCATATTATCGGCCCCATGCGCGGATGAACGCGTGAACCTTGTCGGTTAAACGCTGTTCGAAAAATATCCTACCCCTGATTCGTTTGCCGAAGCGGATATTCAGCAATTGGAAAAGCGGTCTATTTCACAGGCTTCTACAAACATAAAGCGAAAAATTATCAGGCCTGCCGCCGGATGCAGACCGGTCGTTTCGGCGGAAACGTTCCATCGTGCATGGAAGAATTGTTGCAGCCGCCCGGGGCGGGGCGTAGAACGGCGAATGTTATCGGGCGACCTGTTTTGGCATTACCGGGATTGTTGCGCATATGCATGTGCTCCGGATTTCACGCCTGTTTAAAATGGCGGGTGAAACCGAACCGGATAAAATTGAAACCGATCTAACCCTCCCGATTCGCGAAGATGAAAGGAACGGCCGGTCGCACAGGCTGTCGGATCACGGGAGAAAGACCTGTGTCGCAACGCGGCCTCGCTGCTATGAGC
>JBBIRG010000145.1:5632-6469 GCA_037441945.1 Bacteroidota bacterium
CGGACAATAAGATAATTCGTACATTTCCCGTATGTATCGTACCTGAAAAAAAAGCGAGTATCATCCGTGCGGCACCGTGTGAACATCCAGTCTGATCACAACATGAAAAGTACAACAGGCGTAGCGCTTTTTTTGATGGTCTTGCTCCTTTTTGTGACGACGCAGGTCCATCCCCAGAAATTGTTCATCAAGCGATATACTACAATCAACGGTTTGGCCCAGGATCAAGTGTTCTCCATCTGCCAGGATCATCTCGGTTTTATTTGGTTTGGGACGGCAGCAGGACTGAGCCGGTACGACGGCCACCAGTTTGTCAATTACACCAGACAGAACGGACTGCTGAGCAACGTCATCCGGAAAATTTTTCAGTCATCCGACCGCATGCTGTGGTTCGCGACCGACGAAGGCGTCAGCCGATATCAGATTTTCCGGGACACATTTGTCAGCTATAATTACCTGAACGGGATCGGGCGCGGTACCGTGTGGGATATACACGAAGACCGGCAGGGCAATATGTGGTTTGCAACCGGAAGCGGGCTGAGCGTTATTTTCCAGCGGGATCAGACGGTAAAAAACTATACCATGGCTGACGGTTTGCCGTCGGACGTAATTTATTCACTGACCGCCGATGACAGCGGTGCGGTGTATGCCGGAACGCTTCAGGGCATTTCGGTTATCCGGATGAATACCGGCCGTACCATCCGCTGCGAAACCATTACAATGCGCAACGGGCTTATCAACGACCGCGTCGTGGCGCTTCTCTGGGAGTCGAACCGCCTGTGGGCTGGAACGCCGTTTGGGCTGTCTATTATAGAGAGAGGCACAGCGCGGAATTAT
>JBBIRG010000146.1:0-6459 GCA_037441945.1 Bacteroidota bacterium
TGAACTATCAGGAAACATGGTTCTCTTTCGCCCGTCGGATAAACGAATGGATAAAACCATTCAATTGAAACTCGATTCAAATTTCACTCAGGCGGTTTCCCTGGAAGGTCTGCAAAACGGATACTGGAAAATCCAGATCTCATGGAACGACACGCAAAAAAAATATTACGAAGAATTTCCGCTGGTGCTGAATTAAAACTGAAGCTGATAGAACGCTGATTTACATGGATTGGACGGATACCTGCGGATGAAACTCGTGTTATATGCATTTCGGTTTTGCATTCATCCGTGTCAATCCGTGTTCATCTGTGTAATCCGTGTTCTATGATTTTACAAGTTTTTCTTCCAGAAATCAATCATTGTGTGGAAATAATGTATTCTTCCAGGCCGATCGCCGACGCCGTGCTTGCGCATGGGATAGAACATCATATCAAATTGTTTATTAGCCTTGATAAGTTCGTCAATAAAATGCCAAACATGCTGGGGATGAACGTTGTCATCATAGGTTCCGTGTATAATCATTAGCCGGCCGTGCAGATTTTTTGCGTGCTGCATCAGCGAGGTATGTTCATATCCGTCAGGATTGACCTGCGGTGTTTTCATAGTGCGTTCGGTGTACTTCGTATCATAATACCGCCAGTCGGTTCCGCCGGCAACCGATATCCCGGCTTTAAATTCTTTCGTCCGCGATAACGCCATCATGGTAAACTGTCCCCCTCCGCTCGCGCCCCAGACGCCGATCCGGTTCGAATCAATCCAGGGTTGACGTTTGTACCATCGGACGGCGTCAATCAGATCGTTCAGTTCCCCGTCCCCGGCCTGCTGAAGTTTTACCGTGGTTTCAAGAGTTTTACTGATAGCGGTAGCGCTCCGGTTGTCGACCAACGTCACTAGATAACCTTCATTCATCAAAACCTGGCTGTACCAAAAATACCGGTCCCATGATTTTTGAACTACGGGAGCCGAAGGACCTCCGTACACATAAAAAATCAGCGGATATTTCCTTGTAGAATCAAAATCAACCGGTTTGTACAGCATCGCCGGCATGGCAAAGCCGTCCCCGGCCGGTATTGTCATATATTGGGGATAGGTTGTACGGTAGTTCGCCAATTTTTCAGTCTGCGGAACCGCTAAGGTTTGAACCGTTTTACCGTCTTTTTTTCTCAGATATAAACCGGGTAGTTGAAAATGGCTTGAATGCCGGTCAGTATAAAACTGCAGGTCGGGGCTGAAATGGATCTGGTGTACGCCTTCCTCATTGCTGATGCGCGTCATTTTTTTCCCGTCAAAACCGATCCGGTACAGATGTTTCTCAACGGATGATTTTTCCTGGGATGTAAAATAAAGGATTCCTGCTTTTTCGTCAATCCCGACTATCGCCTCATTTCTTCCGGACGGGCGTACGGCCCATTCCCCGCGGGTTACCTGATTGATTAATTTCCCGTCCAAGGAATACCGGTAAATGTGGTTATAACCGCTTCGCTCGGACGTCCAAAAGAATTCTTTTCCGTTTTTCAGGAAATGCAGGTCGTCGTGTTCGTTCACCCAGTTTTCTTCCGTTTCCGTAAGAATGAGGTTCGCTTTCCCGTCGTAAACGCCTGCAAAGTACAGCTTCAGCTCGGTCTGCATCCGGTTCATGGTTTGAACGGCGATCCGTTTACCATCGGGCAGCCACTGGACGCGAATGACGTATTCAAAGGTATCGGTACCGAAATCAATCCATCGCGTTTGCAGGGATGACAGATCGGCAATGCCGACGCGCACTTTAGGGTTGGCTTCTCCCGCTTTCGGATACCGCTGGATGATCTCGCGCGGCGTCACGGGTTTGAAATCGATCCAGCGAACCTGTGTCACCATGGATTCATCCGTCTGCAGGTAGGCGATGGAACGCGAATCCGGCGACCACCAGTAGCCCAGGTCCTCCCGGTTAAAGATTTCTTCCCAGTACACCCACGACAAAGTCCCATTGAGCAATGATTCGCTCCCGTCGCTGGTCAGACGGATTTCTTTTTTTGTCTTAAGATCAAAAACAAAAAGATCGTTGTTCCGGACAAACGCCGCATGTTCGCCGTCGGGTGAAAGGCGCGGAGATTTTTCTTCGTCGGTTGTTTCTGTCAGCCGGTTCAGAACTGAAGCGCCGGTTTCAAGCACAAACAGGTCTTCCTGGAAAGAGTATAGCGCCCGACGACCCTGATTGTCAAAAGCAAGCGGCCATGACAGAAAATCGGGCGTGTTTTCCCCGAGAATGTCTTTCAGATTTCGCCTAGCCGCCTCCAGGTTTAAGGCCGGTATGAAACGGTCTTTTTTAGGGTCATAACGGTCAATGGTCCTGTTCTCCGAAGAAATGCGCGTATCCAGGTACATCAGCGTACCATCCCGGAGCCACTGGATTCTCGGTGTTGCGGTCAGCAAAGCGGGTTCTCGTGAAAACATCCAGTCCAGTGTAATCGGCGTTTTTTCCTGGCTGACAATGATGCCTGACAGAAAAATCAGTAATGAGGCAATCCATTTTTTCATCGTGATGCGCCTTTCATTTTTCGCTATTGAATCATCTAGCTTAAATATGGCAAATGTTAAGATTATTTCAAAATAAAAACGAAGTTTTCCGGAAAAACGGATTATCACGGTTTTATTTTTTCCCGTATCGCGGCGATGAATTTCTCACAGATGCTGTTATACAGAAAAAAGCCTTGTGTATTCAAACGGACCGCCGCCGGATCGCCGTGTATGATAAAACCGTTTAAAGGCTCGATCGTTTTGGAAAATGTTTCTGTAAAATCGATACCAGTCAGATCCTCAAACGCTTCCGCTGATACGCCCGAATCGGTTCGCAAACCAAGCAGGATCATCTCTTCCGCCTTTTCAAGCAATCCGAGATCTTCCGATCCTTCGGACGGCAGGGAATTTTCATTATTCAGGCGTTTAATATATTGATCTATATTTCGGGTATTCCAGCGGCGGGTCTTTCCGTCATAGGAATGCGCCCCGGCCCCGACTCCGAAATAAGGTTTGCCTTCCCAGTACGAACGGTTATGCTTCGATTCAAATCCGGGTCTTGCGTAATTGGAAATTTCATAGTGCCGGTATCCGCGGGACGTGAGAAAATCATTCGCGGCGGTAAACATTTCAAGCTGGACTTCGTCGTCGGGAAAATCCGGCCGTTTGGATTCGGCAAACCGGTAAAGGTAAGTACCCGGCTCAACCGTTAAATTATACACTGAAATATGTTCCGGAGCAAAACCGGCGGCCGAGCGCAGGTTGTTCATCCAGTCTTCTGTCGTCTGGCCCGGCAATCCAAAGATCAGGTCGATATTGACATTCGGAAATTTTTCGTTCCGCATCAGGGTCATCGTATCGAAAGACGTTTGTGAATCGTGCATGCGGGTGAGGAATTTGAGTTCCGCATTGGAAAAGGACTGTATGCCGATGCTGATCCGGTTGATTCCCATGTCTCTGTATTCCCGGATGATATCGCGGTTCAGATGATTTGGGTTTGCCTCAATCGTAATTTCGGCCTGCGGATTAACCCGGTACAAGCTGAAAATCAGGCTCAAAATGTTTTTCAACTCGGCCGGTTTCAGAACCGACGGCGTTCCCCCTCCGAAATAAACGGTATCCGGCATGCTATATTTGTAGCAGTAATCCGGATGCGCGATTTCATTCCGGAGAGCGTCAAAATATTCAGGAATCTGTTTTCTCCGTGTGGTGACACAAAAATCACAGTAAATACATATCCGGTCACAGAACGGGATGTTTATGTAGATTCCAAATCCTGACATTTTATTTTATAAAGGTTTTCGGCGCTTTAAACCCTTTATTTCATCGCGCTCGGATTAATGATAATTAATAAATCTTTAATATTACTGTAATTAAATGTTTTATTTTTTTATTTACCTTTTATTCAGGCTTGTCATTTATTACTGTTAATCAACACAAAAGTCAACAAGGGAATTTTTACTTGACTTTTGGAATGCTCTTAAATAGATTGATAGTCCGGTCAGAGAAAAAGTTTTTTATTGAAATAGAATTACGCCTTGATAGTTACAGATAAATGCCGGAAGTTTAAAACAACCAAGAGAGTTCACTTGCTCTTAATTAACCATCCATTAACACAGGAGAATTAACATGAAGAAGTATTTCGTGAGGATACTTTTCCTATCCTTCCTGGCCGTCATGACGGTTTCGTTGTTAGCCAACGATGCGAACGCCCAGAAGAAGAAAAAGAAAAAGAAAAAAGACGGCCCGCCGGAATGGGTTTACAAACCGGGATTGTATGAAGACGTGATTATTGCCGCCGGAATCGGCGAAGGTTTCTCGGAAATGAAAGCCAAGAGCCAGGCCGAACAGAACGGCCGCAAGAAAATCGCTGAAGCCCTTGAAACCGAAGTCAAGAGCTTAACCACCAACTTCATGGAAGAAGCGACGACCACAACGGAAGAAGGCTCCAGCGGCGCAGCCCAGGAATACTTCCAGGAAATCACCCAGACCATGACCAAGCAGACCCTGAGCGGCGCGTTCATTGAAGAATACTGGCCGCCTTTAGGCGAAAAAGTTGGCAGCAAGATCAAATTCTACGCCAAAGTCGTCCTGAAGAAATCAGCCGTGATTGACGCCTACAAGGAAAAAGTCAAGGAAGATTTAGCGCAGAAGAAAATCAAGGGTGTAAAAGCCTCCGCTGATGATGCCCTGAACGCTTTAGACAAAGCCATTTCCAAATGGGAAAAGGACAGCAATAAAGGTTCCGCCGACGGCGGCGAAGAAGAGGAATAGTCTTTTCTAAGTATAAAGAAAACCGTAGTAACCCAGTGTTACTACGGTTATTTTATTTAATTAAATTTTTTTGGAGACGCTATGAAATACTTGTTGAGTTTGCTGGTTTTAACCGCTTTCGTCATCGCCTCCTGCGGCGGCGGCGGGTCCACGACTAAAAAAGAAAGCAAAGTCCCGAAATGGATCACCAAACCCGGTCTTTATGAAGACGTCATCATTGCCGCAGGAATCGGCGAAGGACTGACCGAACAAAAAGCCAAGAGCCAGGCCGACCAGAACGGCCGCAAGAAAATCGCCGAGGCGCTTCAGTCGGAAATCAAAAGCCTGACGACCAACTTTATGGAAGAAGCTACAACCACAACTGAAAAAGGCTCGGAGAGCGCCGCGCAGGATTATTTTCAGGAAATCACGCAGAGCCTGACCAACGTCACGCTTACCGGCGCTGTGGTAGAAGAATACTGGCCGCCGATGGGTGAAAAAGTCGGAAATAAAATCAAGTTCTACGCGAAGGTTGTCCTGAAGTCAAATTCCGTAGTCGACGCTTTCAAGAAAAAAGTCGCCGAAGACGCCGCGGCTAAAAAAATCAAAGGCGTTAAAGCTTCCGCAGACGAAGCGCTGAAAGCCCTTGATAAGGCGGTTTCCAAGTGGGAAAAAACCAGCCAGGGCGATGATGAATAGAATTCATTTTGACGCCGGAGGGTCATTGAACCCTCCGGTTTCATTATTACTTGATTTTTTGCTATCAATGCATGAAATTATAATAATATAAATCTTTACCCAAAAGGAGTTTAAGTATGAAACTCTTTACCTGCGCTTTAAAATTTTTCATTCTGCTTATGATAGCAACCGTCTGGCTGAATCCGGTATTTTCACAGGCAAAACCGGCGCCGAACTGGGTTAATGAACTTCCTGTATCGGCCGGATCGCTCTTCGCCGTGGGCGTCGTCAGTAAACATTACGAAAAAAAGTCCGGCGAGGAAGCCGCCGCCAATGCCGCCAAACTGGAACTGGCGCAAACGATCAAGCTGAACGTTAAAACCATCACCAAAAGCTGGCAGGGTACAACGTCCGGATCGGGTTTTATTTCCGAAATGGAAAAAAGCATCGATGAAGACGTGCTCGCATCCGTGCAAAACGCAAAGATCCTTGAAATATGGGTCGATCCGGAAGGACTGATCTACGCGCTAGGGGAACTGCCGCTTTCGGGCGCCATGGCAAATATAGAGAAAAAAGTCGTGGAACAGGCCAAGAAACAGGCCGGAGGAAAAGAGGAATACAAAAAAATTGAAAAACTGGAAGTATCGCTGAAGGCGCTGGCCGATCCGAAATCGTATATCCGGAAGGACAAGCCCGAATGGATCAAAGTACTGCCCGAAGAAGATGACGCGATATTCGCCCTCGGAATTGCCGAAAAATTTTATTTTTACGTGAACGGCCGCGAATCAGCGAAAGATAAGGCGCGCGCCGAATTAGGCGCCACCCTGCAGTCCGAAGTGCAGGCCGTCCTCACAGACTGGTACGAAATCAACGAGGGAAGCTCGGCATACGTTACCGAACGCAGCGTCGTTGAGGAACTGGCGCAGTCCGTCTCGGAAGCAACGCTCTCCGGCTCGCAGATTATCGAGACTTGGTACGATAAACAGACCAAATGGCATTACGCGCTGGCCCGCATGTCCCTCTCGCAGGTCA
>JBBIRG010000147.1:0-6423 GCA_037441945.1 Bacteroidota bacterium
CCGCGGACCCGCTCCATCCGACTGCATTGAGCATGCCTTTGAAAGAGGTT
The DNA here is from genome assembly GCA_037441945.1 of Bacteroidota bacterium. Taxonomy (GTDB): domain Bacteria; phylum CLD3; class CLD3; order SB21; family JBBIRG01; genus JBBIRG01. Next base: position 51 of record JBBIRG010000147.1, read on the forward strand.
ATTTATACATTCGCTGTACCATCAATTCCCAGAACGACAGCGTACCGGTTTATGTTTACTATGGCGACCTGCAGAAAAACGATTTGGATACGTTTTTTTATGCCAAAACATCATCCAAAACGTTAATACGCCCGCTGGGTGATTATTCCGTTGTCGCCGAATATATCCGCGGCCGGGACACCATTGTTGTTTTTGACGGGGATGATATCGATACCGACGAAACCGAATACAGTGACAAATCCTGCTGGTCGCTCGACAACGCTCATGTGGACGTCCGGCTGAAATTCTAACAGCATGGCCCGCTGAGACGCCGGCTGTATTTCGCCTGAAATTATCTCGCAAAGGCGCGGAGACGCAAAGAATTAAACACAGAAGAAAAAAACCTAATCCGCAAATGATCCCAACTACTCCGAAAAGGCGCGGAGACGCAAAGCAAACGATTTGCCATAAAACACAAAGAAAATAAATTATGAAGACTTTGCCAAATGACAGACCGCCCGGAAACTCCATAAAAAATTTCTCGATCCCGACTCTTTTACCGGGACTCGAACCGTTTATCAGCAGAATTTTCAGACAGCTTGTCATTATTAATTATTAAATGTCTCAAAATAGTAACAACATTATCGATCAAATAATTCATGATTCAACGGCGCTTGGTTGTTTCCGAAAGAAGAGCATGAGTAAATACATAAATGCAAGATTTCTCTCCCGATTTCATCGGGACCGAAATGACACAGTGTGGCCGTTCATTCATAAAATAGCAAGCTCGGTTTAATTAGCCCATTTCTGTGTCATTTCGAGCAGCCGACTTGTCCTGAGCTGCGTCGAAGGAAGGCGGAGAGAAATCTTGTATTATCATTTTTTTACTGCGCTCAACTCGAAATGATGGGGTTTGAATCGATTAACAAATTAATGTCGTAATCATTGTCGTTTTAAAAATGAGACTATTAGTAAATACTTTGACGCCACTTATAAATGCTATTCAACCCTTGTTGAATCCGGCTTCCTCATTGTTGGCCAGTAACGATCATGAAAAAGAATATAAAAACGGATATCATCACACTTATGATTTATATTTAGCCGATGCCAATTAACCTGTACGAGTTGATCGGTTTTGTATCCGGCGTTATCTGCGTTTATTTAGTCGTTAAGCAAAACATCTGGAACTGGCCGGTCGCGCTGGTGAACGCCTTCTTTTATATTATCGTTTTTTACCAAGCGCGCCTGTACGCCGATATGGGTCTCCAGGTTATTTACATCATTCTGAGCATTTACGGGTGGTATGAATGGCTCCACGGCGGTAAAGATCACGGCAAACTGTCCGTCACCCGGACACGCGCATCCGAAGGCCTTCTTCTCACTCTTATCGCTGTTGTTTCGACCCTGGGCGTGGGATATTTTCTTACCGCATACACCAACGCCGACCTTCCTTACTGGGACGCCCTGACCACCGTGGTCAGCTTATGCGCGCAGTTCCTGATGGCCCGGAAAAAATTAGAAAGCTGGGTATTGTGGATTTCCGTTGATATTATCTATATCGGTATGTATTATTACAAGGCCTTGTACCTGACGATGCTGCTTTACGCAATTTTTCTCGTTCTGGCCACAGCGGGTTATTTTGCATGGAGAAAGTCTTTTCTTGAAATGAAAAACAACGAACACTCAACCGTTAACTGATTTAAACGCAAAGGTATCTATGCAGCAAATTCTGATGTCGCTAAAAGCTTTTCTGTTCCGGTGGACCGGAGTATTTTTATTTTTCGCTTTAGTGTTTGTAGGCTGGAGCCTGTTTCTGCTTGTTTCCGTCAATAATGACCAGGATGAAATGGCTTCCTGTGTATCAATGATTAACCGGCTGAACGCGCTTGAGAAGACGGCGCGCGATCTTGATAATGTCTTGTCCGTCAATCCGGATGAAGCCGACCGCGGCATGATCTCCGCGCAATGGTTACCCGCCCGATCACGGTTTGATACAGCGCGGGCGGCCATATCGGCACGCGACCCGCTGTATTCCCTTATCCGGCAGCCTTTGACGGCCGCTGATACCATTCTGTCAGGAACGGACCGTTTTTTTTCAGGACCGGTTTACGGTTCAGGTGATGAGTCCCTTATGTCTCAGATCAATTCCGCGAGAAAATCACTTTCTTCGGTCATTGATCATATCAATCAGGGTATAAACCAGATCCGCGGACGGTCTCGCGAACTGTCTGTCGGGTTGTCCGGCAAATGGACGCAACTGAATGTTCTGGTCGTAGTATCCTGTTTTCTCGCCGTGATCACGGCGGTTCTTCTGAGCCTTTATTACAGCAAACTCCGCGAACATCAGTCGGACAAGCAAAAATTAGTCGCGGCGCAAAACGAGCTGAGCGTCATTAACGCCCAGCGAAACACCATTCTGAACAACACGATTGAGCAATTATCCGGCATCGTCGCTCAGCTGACTTTAGTCACCCAGCAACAGACGCAGGCGCTGCATGAGCAATCGGTCGCTTTAAACCAAACGACAACGACCGCCCAGCAGATTTCCGTCACCTCCCAGCAATCGACGCAGAAGGCGGAGATGGTCGCCGATAACGCGGAAACCAGCATGAACACAACACAACGGAGCAAGAGCAGCGTGGATACCGCGATCGGCGCATTAAGCGAGATTCACCGGAACAGCCAGACAACGATGGATCATTTCCGGTTTTTAAATGAAAAAATGCGCCTGATCGAAACCATCAGCGTGTCGGTCAAGGATATCGCGAAAAAAACCAATATTCTGGCGCTGAATGCCGGCATCGAAGCTTTCAAGGCGGGTGATCTCGGCAAAGGGCTGACGGTCGTGGCGAACGAAGTGCGGGCGCTTGCCGAACGAAGCCAATCCGCCGCGTCCGAGATCAGCGAACTGGCGCTCGAAATCCAGAACGCCGCTTCGGTTACCCAGCATTCCATCCAGGAGGGATTCTCCGCCGTCGAACACAGCGTACAGGATATCAATGCCGCCGGCCAGCTGATGGAAGAGAGCCTTTCCGCGCTGACGGAAAACGACACCTACGCTAAGGAAATCCTTGTCGATCACCGCCAGCAGGCTATCGGCATCGACCAACTGACCCAGGCCTTAGACAGCATCAGCAACGTGGTTAAGCAGATCGTCGGAAACACCGAACAGATACAGGGCACGGTTGAGGCCGCCGAATCGCTGACCGCCGGGCTGAAAAAGATGCTGGAAGAAACCGGCGAAGCCTGAACCATCAAGTGAGAAAAACGCGCCGGACAGCATCATGATCGGATTCCGTGACATCGAAGACGCCTGCCGTGTTTTGCGGGGAATAGTCCACCGCACACCGGTAATGACCTCGCGCACCCTGAACGAGATTTCGGGCAACGAATTGTTTTTCAAATGCGAGAATTTCCAGCGCATCGGCGCGTTCAAAATCCGCGGCGCTTATAATAAAATTCATTCCCTTACTCCGGAACAGCTGCAAAAAGGCGTAGTTGCCTATTCTTCGGGCAATCACGCCCAGGGCGTCGCTCTGGCGGCACGTCTGCTGAATACGCAAGCCAAAATAGTGATGCCGGACATCGCGCCCAGGCCGAAAGTCGCCGCCACGAGAGCCTACGGCGGTGAAGTGGTCTTTTATAATTATGCAAATGAAGACCGTGAGGCCATCGGCCGGGCGATCGCCGAAAAAGAAGGCCGGACGGTTGTTCCGCCTTACAACGACGAATTCATCATGGCCGGGCAGGGCACGCTCGGCGTCGAACTGGCGGAGCAGGCGCCTTCCCTGGATTATGCGTTTTTTCCCGTCGGCGGGGGCGGGCTGATCTCCGGGAATTCGGTGGCGCTGAAACATTTAAACCCATCCGTGAAAATCATCGGTGTGGAAACTGAAACGGCGAACGATGTTTACCAGTCGTTCCGCAAAGGAGAAATCATCCGTATAAGTCCCCCGAGGACCATCGCCGACGGTATGCGCACGCTGTCGCCGGGAACGCTGACCTTTCCGGTCATCCAAAAATACGTGGACGACATTCTGTTAGTCAGCGACATTGAGGTCATCGGCGCGATGCGGTTGATCTATAACTGCCTCAAAATCATTGCCGAGCCGACCGCCGCCGTCCCGTTCGCCGCCGTACTGAAAAACGAACTCCGGCTGAAAAATCAACGAATCGGTATTGTTCTGAGCGGAGGCAATATCGATATGGACAATTTTTTTGAATTGTTGAAAAATCAGATATAAAACCGCATCGATCCCCGATATGACCATACATATTCCCGGCAAAAACATCAAAGCCGTATTCTTCGATCTCGGAAACGTGCTGGTTGATTTCAACTGGAATGATGTCATGATGAAATTAGAACCGGATATTACCGTTCCCGTCAGCCGGATTAACGCCTATATTCTTCACCATCCCCAGCGTTATGCTTACGAAAAAGGAAACATCGACACTGATTCCTTTTTCTCATGGATGAAAGATGAACTGGGGTACCGGAAATCAATCGAAGAGCTGATCCATACATGGTCGGATATTTTTAACCCTTTGCCCGAAAGAATAAATCTTCTTTCCGCGTTGAAACAGCGTTACAAACTCGGTATGATTTCCAACACTTGTGACGCTCACTTCCGTCTGCTGAAAGCGGACTACGATTTTTTTGAAATCTTCGATCATCTTACATTATCCTTTGAAACCGGGTTTATGAAACCGGAGCCGGAAATATATCATTTTGCCGGCAGCGCCTTGAACGTGTTACCGTCCGAATCCGTTTTTATTGATGACCTCGGGGAAAACATCGCCGCCGCACGCGATCTGGGCTGGAATACCGTCCATATCCGGCCGGATGAGCCGCTGGAGCCGGTTTTACGCCGATATAAAATTATTTAATTATTTTCCGTATCGGGTTGCTTTTCCGGTTTCAGATAGTTACCTTAAGATAAGAAATGAAGATTGCCTTTTCGTTAACCGAAGGAATAACAATGGAAGAATCTCCGTTTATTGCCGTTTGGGCTATTCTCATCTTCATCGGAGTTTTTCTTTTAGGCATACAGATTTTCGTGTTTTTCCGGATCCGTAAATCCCTGAGCCAGATCACCATGTTTTTCCGGTTTGTCAACCGCGTCATCAAGGACATGGAAAAATTCCAGATCAGCGCCACGGCGTCGATCCAGGAAAGCCAGCAAATCATTCATTCCCTCCAGAAAGGGACGGTAAAAAGCAACCAAAAAAAAACCTGCATGATCTGCAAATACCGGATATCGTTTCTGCGCTTCGACAAGGATAAAGTCGGTTTTACTTATCAATGCGGACAATCCCTGCAGAACGTATCGCTTTCGGACTGCTGCGCGAAGTTCGAGCAGGATATGGAATCAATGAAGTCTTAAATTACGTTTTTTATATTTTCCGCATTCCGCCTCGGCGAATTGGAGCGGTCATACATTTGCATAATTTTATTGATGCCTAAGGCGAAATCTGAAGATGGCGGCTGCTGATTGCCGCTGCCGACAGCCGTTACAAAATAACAATGCGGTTGAGAAATCAATTTTATAACGAAACATATTATTCTATTTCAGCCGGCAATGGCCGGACAACGCGCAGCGGCGGCATTTGACGGGATCGAATTTCCGCGCGCACTCTTTTAAAATACCCAGCCGGCTGAGCGCGAAATCATATTTTACCGGATCGAGCGGATCATATTGTTTCAGCGTGTCGGTGATATCCTCCGCCGTGACTAAAGATACGTCCTTCCGTCTGGTCAGGCCCAGATTCAGCGCGATTCTGTGAATATGCGTATCTAACGGAATGATAAGTTTTGACGCGGGGAAGAGGTTCCAGATGCCCGTATCCACGGCATCCGAGCGAACCAGCCAGCGAAGCATGAGATTCGGGCGTTTACAGGCGCCTCCTTTTTCAGGATCCGGAAGCAGATGCGTAAAACCAATTCCGTCCGATTTTTCCCATTTCCAGTGTTCCTCATCGGCCGCCCGGATTTCCGCAGCGGCGCGGGACCATGCGTCAATCAGCCGCGAATCGTCTTCCCGCAGATGCGAAGCAAACCAGTTCGACACCGACCGGTATTGTTTTAACAGCCGCTTCAGCGCAAACAACAGACGTAAAATATCCGATCCTCTGATCATGCGGTAATAAAATAATTCCCAGCGGATCCGGTCATTGCGGGGGTTCACCGATTCGACAAATTTCCTCGGTTCATTCCCCATCATGCGGGAACAGAAAACGGCGGCCTGTATGATCTGCTCCGCGCGGCCAAACGCCAGAACCGATACGATGAACGCCATGATTTCAATGTCCGCCGGATCAGTGAACGACCGCACCACAACCACAGGATCGGATGAAATGTACTGTTCTCCGTACTTATAATACACCTGATCCAAAA
>JBBIRG010000148.1:0-5750 GCA_037441945.1 Bacteroidota bacterium
GTCGCCCCGATGCTTTCCATCACCTGGAAATAATCCTCGTCCTTGTTCTCGCTGCCGTTGAACATCAGGTGCTCGAACAGGTGCGCGAACCCGGTCTTCCCGGTCTTCTCATTCTTCGAGCCGACATGATACCAGATGTTGACGGCGACGATCGGCGCCTTGCGGTCTTCGTGAACGAGCAGGGTCAGCCCGTTTTTCAGAACAAATTTCTGATACGGAATATCAATATCGATGTCGGTGGTTTTCCGGGTGTTCTGCGCACGGATTGTCGCAAAACCGAGCACGAACAGAATTAGCAGAAATTCAAGCTTGAGCATAAGCAAGTTCCTTTCACTGGTTATAGTTAAACTTTAAAAACACAAACCGTATATAACATGGGTTTTGTTTTTTAGTTCCGGATGATTGATTAATAGGATATTGAAGCTTTTATTTCAAGTGAAATAGTGATTTTTTTATTTTGCTGATCATTTCAACCTTTTAAAACGAAATTTTGGGTATTTTGTTTCGAAAGTCCGGCTAAAATGCGATTTTTTCAGATCTGAAAATTCATTGAAAAAATATTTGATTTTGCCGTATTTTTTTATACTTTTAAGTTTACATATTTTAACACATAGCATATGGTATAACTATGGCTAAAAATAAAACGACAATTGTACTGCTGATTCTTTTTGGTTTCTGCTTTATTTCGTTATTTTTCGTCCTGGTCGCGCTGCTGGTCAAACCGGATGTGAGTTTTGGCAACCGTGTAGCTGTTATAGAACTGGAAGGCGTCATCGAAGACTCGCGGGACATCGTACGCCAGTTCAAGAAATACCGGGATGACACGTCTGTTCGCGCGATTGTCTTGCGGATTGACAGCCCCGGCGGCGGCGTCGCTCCTTCACAGGAAATCTACGAAGCCGTCAGGAAAACCCGCGCGGCCGGAAAACCCGTAGTCGCCTCAATGGGCAGCGTCGCGGCCTCAGGCGGATATTACGTCGCCTGCCCGGCGGATACGATCGTCGCCAATCCGGGCACAATCACCGGCAGCATCGGCGTTATCATCCAGTACCCGAAAATTGATAAAATGTTAGACAAAATCGGGATCGAATTCATTACGATCAAAAGCGGGAATTTTAAGGATATCCTGAGTCCGTTCCGCGATACCACGAAATCGGAATCGCGCTACCTGCACGATTTTATCATGAACGCATACGACCAGTTCGTCGGAGCGGTTTCTTCGGAACGGAATATGGATATCGAAAAAGTCAAATCCTGCGCGGACGGGCGCGTATACACCGGCGTACAGGCAAAGGAAATCGGGCTGATTGACTTACTCGGCACTTATGAAGACGCGATCGAACTTGCCGGCAAATTGGGCGGCATTGAGGGACAGCCGAAAACGATCCGGGAAAAGAAAAAACAGCCGGGACTGTTCGAACTGATGTTTGAGGAAGACGCTCTTTCAGGACTGAGGAAACAGGCCGGAATCCCAATCATCAAAACCTATCCCGCGGTTTATTATCAGTACGGATTTTAAACGGACGACTTTCATGAACATCACAAAATCCGATATTATTCAGACCATATCCCGGGAGTCCGGCATCGACCGGATTGAGACGGAAATTATCATTAACGGATTCATCTCCGAGATCCAGCGCGCGCTGAAAAACGGCAACGAGGTCGAAATCCGCGGGCTGGGCAGTTTCCGGATCATCGACCGGGAACCGCGCAAAGCGAGAAACCCCAAAACCGGCGAGACTATCCAGCTGCCGAAACGGAAAATCCCCCGCATCAAACCCTCAAAGGAAATCCGGAAAATGCTGCTGGACTACGGAAAAAAGAAAGACAATGAACAACAACATACTCCAACCCTTACAGAAAGGATATGACCCAATGCCGTGCGGAAAAAAAAGAAAACGAAGAAAAATGGCAACTCATAAGCGCAAAAAAAGATTACGCCGCGACCGTCATAAAAAGAAAAACAGATAATATGGTTTCTTCAGCCTCATGAAAACATGGGGCTGTTTTTTTTGCCGCGAGGCTTGAATATCACTTCCCGATACGCTTAGCGCCTCAAAATAAACTCCGATGCCATACCGAACATGAAATATTGGCTACGAATCCGCCACAGCGGACAGGGACACAAAGGCAAAAAGATTTTATGAGGTTCATGTGAATTCACTTGGTGGCTATTCGGTTTTACGTTTTCCGCGGTTAACATTGATTCACGATATCTGACAACAATCAGCATGCGAAATATCAAAATCATCATTGAATATGACGGCGCCAAATTTTCCGGCTGGCAGTACCAGAAGAACGCGCGGACCGTGCAGGATGAAATCCAGCGCTCGATTTTCGCGATCACGCAGGAAACGGTCCGCGTCAACGGCGCCGGACGGACGGACGCCGGAGTCCATGCGCGCGGACAAGTTGGCAATTTTCGGATCGAAAAACCCATCGCGGATTTTGAACTGCAGAAAGGGCTGAATGCCGTACTTCCGCACGACGTAAGGATCCGCAGTCTTGAGCAGGCGCCGGATGAGTTCCATGCCCGCTTCTCAGCAAAGGAACGCCGTTACCGGTATTACCTGAATCCCGGTTCGTTAGCCATCGGCCGGCAGTACAGCTGGTTTTATCCGCACCCGCTCGATCTCGGCATCATGAACGAATCGGCTAAAATTATCCTGGGCGATCATTCATTCCAGGCTTTTTGCTCTGCAGCCGCGGAAGTCAATCATTATTTATGCCGCGTGAACCACGCTGAATGGTTCGTCCGGGAACCGCATATTATTTTCGACATCCGCGCCAACCGGTTTCTGCATAACATGGTACGATCCCTGACCGGAACGATGATCGAACTGGGCCGCGGCCGCTTGTCCTTGAATGATTTTCAATCAATCCTGGAAAGCCGCATCCGCAAACTTGCGAAATACACAGCTCCTGCCGCTGGACTTATTCTCGAGGAAGTCGTATTTTAAGTGTTTATGAGTGTAATATAGGATTTACTTCTTTAGCCATTTCTCGAAAAACGCAAAAACGCGGGGCCAAAAAATATAGGTCTTTTTACGAACAGAGAACTGAGAAAGAATAAATACGTTCACCCTGCCACGCTCTCTTTAATAAGAATAGAAATTTTTTCATGACTGAAAATAGTTTCTACACAAGCATTGCGGAATATTACGAACAGATTTTTCCGCTGAAACAGAAACCGGTCCGCTTCATTCAGTCAACCCTGCCGGTTCAATCCGTTGAAACAGATATACTGGATATCGGATGCTCGACGGGTCAGCTGGCGATCGCGCTTGCCGGTCTGGGATATACCGTAGCCGGAATTGATCTGGACGAAGAAATGATTCGCATAGCAAAATCAAAATCCGCGGAATTGCGTAATCCTGTATTTCTTTCCGGAAACATGCTGGATTTGCGCGCAACTTTGCAAAACCGGCTCTTTGACGGCATCCTCTGTTTTGGTAATACGATTCCGCATCTATCGGATGAAATGGAAATATTCAAATTTTTTCAGGAAGTTTTTCTGTCGCTGAAACGAAGCGGAAAATTCTTGTTTCAGACCGTCAATTATTCATTAGCGCTGAAAAACCGCAAACATTCGTTTCCGGTCATCGACAATAAGGCTGTCCATTTTGAGCGTGAATATGAATTTTCTACGGATACACCGCATATCGTTTTCAAAACGAAATTAACGGTCAAAGCCAGCCAGATAATGATAACGAACGCCGTCCGGCTTTATCCGGTTGTGCGGGAAGATATTTACCGCTTACTGAACGAAGCGGGATTCAGTCGGATGCAATTCTTCGGAAATTTTGAAAAATCGCCATTCTATGAAGACAGTCCAGCAATGGTCGTTATGGCAGAAACAGACTGAATCCGGGAATTATCCTTTTATTCCGTTTTAAACCGGCTGAGAAAATGCTGTATCGTTGAAGTCACAATATCAGGTTGTTCCATCATAGACATGTGGCCGGCGGAATCGATTTCCACATAGGTTCCGTTTTTCAGGCCATCGGCCATCGAGCGTGATTCTTCAGCGGATACGTGCTGGTCGTCCTTGCCGGCTATGATTAGTACCGGCATATCGGTTTTTTTCAGCAAATCACGGCGATCCTTGCGGATCGCCATGGCATGCAGGGCAAGTATCATTCCTTCGGACTTTGCGGTCTGGAGGATTTTTTCCAGCGCTTCAACCACATGCGGCTTGCTGTCTAAGGTTTCCGGAGCTAACAGTCTCGCGGGCATGGCGCGCAGAGCCTCTTCCGGTCCCTCATTCTTGATCTTCAGCATCTGGTCGTGCCGGTATTTTTTTGTCGTTTCCGAATCCACGGTCGCGCGTGAATTGACCAGCCCGAATCCGAGAAGCATCTCCGGGTATTTTTCGGCGAACGCAAGCGTGATATATCCGCCCATGGAATGACCGAATATCACTACTTGTTTGAGACCCCGTAATTCCAGCGACTGGGCGATCCGGTCGGCATAGTCCTCCATGCTGCGGATCATTTGTGCACGGGATTGTCCGAACCCGTGAAGGTCGGGAGCGTAAATATGATAATGCGACGACAGCGGAAACTGATGCACCCAGATCTGGTGATTCAGCGGATATCCGTGAATGAACACCACCGGCAATCCGCGGCCAGTCTCGTGAATGTACATAAGGCACCTCCCATTCGGAACGTGATGGTTGGTATCATGAACAATTAATTGACCATGCGTTATATTCTGAGCGAGACCGTTTTCGCAGTCCCGGAAAAGCCTTTTCGCTTATAGGGTAATTAATACGCTTTCCCGATTATGACCTGCGTATCGGTTTCCTTTCCGGTCACGACGCATTTGCCTTTTTCGCCGTTCGTTTCAAACAGAATGCACCGGACAGTGGCTTTCATTTCGTCTTTGATTCTTGCTTCATCGGCGTCGGAGCCGGCCCAGAAGCAGCGCGCGAATCCCATGTCCTGTTCCATCAGCGATTTGAGTTCATCATAGCTGCCGGCCGGGAATGTATGGCTGTCCCGGAATGTCCTGGCTTTTTCAAACAGGTTTGCCTGGATTTCATTGAGCAGCGCCTGTACGCGTCGTTCTGTTTCGGCCAAAGGAACGGTTTCCTTGAACGCTTTTTCCGGTTTATCCCTTCGCGCCAGAACGACCTGCCCGTTCTGCACGTCTTTGGGCCCTATTTCGATGCGCACGGGAACGCCTTTGAGTTCCCAGTCGTTGAATTTCCATCCCGGGCGGTACTGGTCGCGGTCGTCCACGTGGACGCGGACATTCTGAACCGCCAGTTGTTCTTTGATACGCGCGGCTTCACCGGCTGTCTCCGCGCGTTCTGTGTCGTCTTTGTAAATAGGAACAATGACCACCTGCGTCGGCGCGAGCTTCGGGGGCAGGACCAGCCCGATATCGTCGCTGTGCGCCATTATCAACGCCCCGATCAGACGCGTACTCACGCCCCAGCTAGTCGCCCAGACGTACTGCAGTTCCTTGTTCGCGTCCTGGAATTTTACGTCGAACGCCTTGGCGAAATTCTGGCCGAGGTGATGGGAAGTGCCTGCCTGCAACGCTTTTTTATCCTGCATCATCGCCTCGATGCAGTATGTGTGCAGAGCGCCCGCGAATTTTTCAGCGTTCGTTTTCTTGCCGTGAAACACCGGTACCGCCATGTATTCTTCGGCGAATTTTTTATAGACATGCAGTATCTTGACGGTTTCCTCTTCGGCCTCATCGTAAGTCGCGTGCGCGGTGTGGCCTTCCTGCCAAATGAA
>JBBIRG010000148.1:5821-6419 GCA_037441945.1 Bacteroidota bacterium
AAGAAGCGGCAGGTCGCGGTACGACTGGATCCAGTTCCGGTACATACTCCAGATCACCGTTTCGGAAGTCGGGCGGACATACAGCCGTTCCTCGAGTTCCTTGCCTCCGCCGTGCGTCACTACGGCGCATTCCGGGGCGAATCCTTCCACGTGCTCTTTTTCCTTATTGATAAAGCTTTCGGGGATAAACAGCGGAAAATAAGCGTTGACGTGGCCGGTCGCCTTGAACATCGCGTCGAGCGACTGCTGTATAAGTTCCCAGACCGCGTATCCGTTCGGCCGGATCACCATGCACCCTTTTACAGGCGCGTAGTCGGCAAGCTGCGCCTGCATCACCACGTCAATGTACCATTGGGAATAATCCTGTTCGCGTTTCGTAATAGCCATAAAAGTTCCTTCAGACGGTTAATCGGTACGGTTCAAAAACAGCCCCAAAATAGGAAATATTTATTTCGGAAACAAGGGATTAAAAGGATCTAAATACCGACATAGAAACCTTAAAATAATTGACCGACAAGGCCTCTTTGGCGTATTCTTCTTTAGAAGCATGTCATTAGCGGGTTTAGATAGAATGATGATATAATTTGAAAATTGAAAA
>JBBIRG010000149.1:0-6412 GCA_037441945.1 Bacteroidota bacterium
TTTCATTCACCGGTTTAACAAAATGGGTTTCGACGCGCACAAAATATTTTGTCGTTTTTATCGTCCCCGGGGAAAAAGACGGTACCGGATGTCATTTCGCCGCAACGACCAAAAGCGAAAACGGCGCCCTGAAAAGCAAGGATTATTTTGTTACCTTGAACATGAAATTCGAGAACGATAAAACAGACGCCTTCAAGTTTTACATTGGTCCTACCGAATACACCCGATTAAGTAAATACGATGGCAATCTCTCGGTCATCCTCGAATGGGGCTGGGCAATTATCAGACCCATATCAATAGGCATATTTTACATATTCAGATTTTTATATGATCTTATCCCTAATTATGGAATTGTCATACTCATTTTCGCTTTGATTGTAAAAATCATTCTTTACCCGCTCACACATAAATCCTATGTCGGCATGCAGAAAATGAAAGAAGTAATGCCGAAACAAAAGGAAATTCAGAAGAAGCATAAAGACAATCCTAAAAAAGCACAGGAAGAACTGATGAAACTTTATAAGGAAATCGGATACAATCCGCTTTCCGGTTGCCTTCCTGTTTTATTCCAAATGCCTATACTGTTTCCGATTTATCAGGTCTTCAACGCTACCATAGACCTCAGACAGCAACCGTTTGTGGGTTGGATCAAAGACCTGTCGGTTCCGGATACTGTTGCTGTACTCCATACAGGTTTACCATTTATCGGTGACTTTAATATAAATCCGCTCCCGATAATTATGACCGTGCTCACATTTGTACAGCAGAAAATTACGCCCATGACGCCAACCGACGATAGTGATCCGGCGCAAAGGTTCAACCAAAAATTTATGCTGTACGGTATGCCGATATTATTCTTTTTCATTTTTAATAATTTTTCATCTGGTTTAGTTATGTACTGGACCGTTTTTAATCTCCTTACCATGCTCCAGCAATTATTGATGTCAAAACATATCATCAAATAGTAACAATCTTTTCCTAAACAAATGTCACTCAAAAGAGTGGCATTTGTTTTTTATGCCAACATGATTTTCAACGAAACAATAGTTGCCATATCTACCCCACCGGGTCGAGGCGCCATAGCAATTATCCGGTTGACTGGTAATCGTGCGATCCAGATTACAGATTCGATATTTTCAGGAAAAGTCAAACTGAATGAAGTAAAGACTAGAACTATTCATTTTGGAAAAATAATTAATCCAGACAACGGTGAAACAATCGATCATGTTTTGGTTTCCATTTTCAGAGCGCCGAATTCATATACCGGATCTGATGTTGTTGAAATTAATTGTCACGGTGGTTACATCAATACAGAAATGATACTGAATTTGATTGTTAATAATGGCGCCCGAATCGCCGGACCTGGTGAATTTACAAAATTAGCGTATCTCAATGGAAAAATTGATCTCACTCAAGTTGAAGCAATAGCGGATATTATTCACGCGAAAACACACAAAGCTCACAGGACATTTATTTCACAATATTCAGGTGTTTTATCCGAAGAATTGAATCATATAAAAAATCACCTCATAAACACAGCTTCGCTGATCGAACTGGACATTGATTTCGCCGATGAACAATTACTGCAAATAGACAATGAAAAAATAATTGGCGAAATAAATGAAGCTTACACATCGGTTCATAACCTGCTGTTAACCTATCAGAACGCTCACTTAATTCGGGACGGCGCGAAAATCTGTATCGTCGGAAAGCCGAATGTTGGCAAATCGAGCCTGATGAATATTTTGTTGCAAAAGAATCGCGCTATTGTAAGTGAATTTCCCGGTACGACAAGAGACTACCTTGAAGAAAGTATTGAAATCAACGGTATACCTTTTTCAATCATCGATACGGCCGGCCTGAGGCACACGGAAAATCCTGTCGAACAAACCGGTATCATTGCCGCCAAAGATCAAATCAGAGAATCGGATCTAGTCTTGTTTGTCATTGACGCGTCGCAACCGGCCGATGATAACGATCAGAAAGTTTTTGCTACCATCCAGGAATTCCACCAAATTGATCTGGAAAAAAAAATAATTATCGTTAAAAACAAATCTGACATTGGTAATGTTATCAAAGAAAATTTTTTCAGAAATCTGGATTGCAAAGAAGTCTTATTATCGGCAAAAAACATGACCGGATTAGAGGATTTAAAAGATACAATTAAAGACTTGTTTAGAATAAACTACCCTTATGATGCACCTATTGTATCGAATATCCGGCATAAAATAGCGCTCGAATCCTGTCTGTTACACTTGGATCATGCGAAAGAATCATTTCATCAAAATATTTCATTCGAGTATATTTCTTTGGATATACGAAACGCCATTGATTCACTGAAAGAAATTCTTGGAGAAATAACTTCTGAAGATATTTTAAAGAACATATTCAGCAATTTTTGTATAGGAAAATAAAAAAAATCCATACTTAAACATACACTTTAAAAACACCAGATCACCGAAAACTCTTTGAAAATGCAATTCATGATCTCAAGTCATGCTGTACCTTTTAAACGGTAACCTTATAACGGTTTTGTATAAACGAAATATCTAATGGGCATGTTTAAAAACCTAAAATATCATTGTGATCGAAGCCGAACCGTGAAAATGAAATCAATAATAACAAACGTTTCGATTCCGACCAGTCGGGACTCAACGTAAATTTTCTATGGTTTTTAGAAATGCCTTAATTAAGAATACTAATCAATGTTTCACGTGAAACGTTGTTCATTAATGAGATAGTTTTTACTAAAACAATATGTTTCACGTGAAACATGATGTTTATTTAAACAAAAACATGAACTTAAACGATCCATGAACTTAAACGATCCATTTGATGTCATAATTGTCGGAGGCGGCCATGCTGGTTATGAAGCGGCTTTTGCTTCTTCCAGAATTGGATGTAAAACACTTCTGATCACACTGGATTTAAGTAAAACCGGCGAATTGTCTTGCAATCCGGCTATAGGCGGGACAGCGAAAGGACATCTTGTAAAAGAAATTGATGCTCTTGGCGGAGAAATGGGAAACATTACAGATGAAACCGGAATCCAGTTTCGCATGCTGAATAAATCCAGAGGTCCGGCAGTATGGTCACCACGAGCTCAGGTTGATAGACCAGTTTATCCCAAAGTTGTATTAAAACGTTTGGAAAAATACGCAAATATCCGTCTGCTGGAAGAAACAGTAACAAGTATCGCTGTTGCAAAAAATAAGATCAACGGTGTTATTACCTCAAACGGTGAAACAATAAAAGCTAAATCTGTAATTCTAACCTGCGGTACTTTTTTAAACGGTTTGATCCATATCGGATTGAAAACAATGCAAGCTGGTCGATTCGGTGAAAAACCGGTTCTTGGATTAACAGAATGTCTCAACTCTTTTGGATTGGAAAGCGCGCGACTCAAAACAGGAACGCCTCCAAGAATTCATAAAGACAGCATCAACTTCAACGCCTGCCAGATTCAGAACGGCGATGTAAACCCTGAACCCTTTTCTTGGAAAACAGGAAAAATTCTAAATAAACAAGTACCTTGTTACCTTACTTATACTTCACAATTAACCCATGATATTCTGAGATCCGGTTTTGATCAATCACCGCTATTTACAGGAAGAATTAAAGGAAAAGGACCGAGGTATTGTCCTTCTATTGAGGACAAAATCAACCGGTTTTCCGATAAAGACCAGCATCAGATTTTTCTGGAACCCGAAGGATACTCCTGCAACGAATATTACGTGAACGGATTTTCCACCAGCCTGCCTGAATATGTACAGGAAAAAGCTTTAAAAACCATACCCGGATTAGAAAACGTTCAAATCATTCGATCCGGATACGCCATTGAATATGATTTCTTTCCGCCGTATCAGATTCAGCTTAATCTGGAATCAAAAGCGATTGAAGGACTATTTTTCGCCGGACAAATTAACGGCACTTCAGGTTATGAAGAAGCCGGCGCCCAGGGATTGATGGCGGGAATCAATGCCGCTATGAAATTAAAGGAACAGGATCCTTTCATTCTGAAACGAAATGAAGCTTACATCGGTGTTCTTATCGATGATTTAGTCAATAAAAGCACAACCGAACCCTACAGGATTTTTACATCACTCGCAGAATACAGGTTGATCCTACGCCAGGACAATGCCGATATCCGTCTGACGGAAAAAGGAAGACAAATCGGCGTCGTCCCAGAAAATCAATATGAATATTTTCTGGAAAAAATGGAATCCGTCAACGAAGTAAAAAAATGGATATCTCAATCTGTTGTGAAACCGGAACAAATAAATGACTTTTTACTTCAATCAGGCTCATCTGAAATTACCGAAAACGAAAGACTGAATAAAATTCTGAAAAGACCGGAAATTTCTCTTGACGGTCTGATTAAAAATAACAAAGATCTGATACCGGAAAAAATACTGGATATGCTTTCATTTCAAGATACACTGCGTGAAATCGACGCCTCCATTCGTTATGATGGCTACCTGAAACGACAGGATGAACTCGTTGAAAAATTCATAAAATTAGAAAACAAAAAAATTCCGAAATCGATAGACTATCTTTCGCTGAAATCACTGTCAGCCGAGGCAAAAGAAAAATTCTCCAAAATTCGGCCGGAAAATATAGGCCAGGCCAGCCGAATCCCAGGCATCACTCCTGCCGACATATCTTTATTAATTGTATATATAGAAAAATGGAACCGATAAATATACAAACCGAAAATATCAATCAGTTTTTTGATTTTGTGGATTTAAACTTTGTAAAATTGTCTCAATTTCAAATAAAACAATATGTTAAATATTATGATTTATTGATTAACAATAACTTATCATTAAATTTGTTCTCCAGAAAAGAAAAGAATATTATCGACCGACATTTTATCAACTCGGTTATTCTTGCTCATAACATAAGTCACGAAAAACATAAAACCATTCTCGATATCGGAACTGGCGGCGGACTGCCCGGAATGATTTTAAAAATCCTGTTCCCTGATATTGATTTTGTCCTTGCCGACTCCGTCAAAAAGAAAACGGATTTTTTAAAGAAAACCTGTGATGATCTGGAACTGAACAAAATTCAAATTATAAATGAACGAGCAGAGAAATTAGATAAATTATTTTCCTCGCATTTTGACGTCATCACAGCAAGGGCTGTTGCTCCTCTGAATGATTTATTCAGGATTTCAGCCCCCCTGATGAAACCCGACGGAGAAATGTTTTTTTTCAAAGGAAAAAATTATCTTCAGGAATTTGCCGATCTAAAACGCATTGAAAAAAATATTACCGTAAATGTTTTTCCAATGATATCTCTGCCTTTTGTTCCGAAATCCCATAATGGCGTTATTATCCGAATCAAATTCTGCCGGTAAAGCGACCTTGAACTTTTACGGCATTAACATGTTTTTGAAAATCGCCAAATTTTTTCATTTACAACCCAATATCATCTGATATTAAAAACATCGAATTGACCGCTGAAAATTTTTTTATCTTGAATTATTACCCCTTAATTGTTATTTTATACTATAACAAATAACCTTGATGGAGTTTTGATATAGGATATTGATACCGGATTTGTTTTGTTAAACACACAGGACTTGTTAAACAAACTATGATATTCTGTTTCCTTTTGACTCCATCCCGAGGTGAAGCGTGTCGCCTTTTATAAGCCGGACATACATTCAATATTTCATCATCTTTTTCGTAACGGCGTTTCTGCATACGGCGGTTTGTCATTCTCAGTCGGAGGATGATTCTGCGCGCGCGCTTTCTGAAAATCTTCCCCTGAAACAGGATACGGTTAAAACGGATTCCATGTCATCCGATTTAACCGTACTCGACGCTGCGCCCGACACAGCCATTTCACATGAAAATATTCTTGAAGCCGCCTCTTTTCTTGAAAATTTGTTTGAGACTCTGACCGGATCGTACTCTCCGGTCAGCGGCCTTCATGATTATATTGAATCAAACCTGAAAAATGAAATCATCCTTTTACCCGATATAAAAGACACGGTCGCCTCTGCATCTTTTGCGCTTTACCCGTTTCAGAACCTGAATACAATATCGATTGATCCTAATCTCAACTATATGCTAATGCGGGGATCCGTCATTGATTTCTCTCAAACCCATACATTGATCAGCGGCTACAAGGTGGATGTCCGCGCCGACAGTACCGGCAACTATTATACTTTCGAGGATTATTACGGAACCAATCTTTCAAAACGCAAAAACAAACTGAAGCAATCGGTTATCATTTCCCGCGAAGCGTATCTGGAATACAATTTTAATAATCAGATTCGCAATACGTTCAACAAGACAATCGTAACGGCGCTCGCTACAAAAGAAGCTGAAACTGCCGCCGGCCCGCTGCGGTTGTTTTCAACTTCCGTGTCCACCAATGAAACCTTTCAAAAAATCTTCGG
>JBBIRG010000150.1:0-6361 GCA_037441945.1 Bacteroidota bacterium
ACCATTATCCCAAGTTGGCACAAGCCTGACCATCCAGGCTCGGAACCGTGAACTCAGTGCGAAGGTTGTACCGACGCCCTTTCATACGGGAGACCCAAACCGGGATTAAACGGAAGTTCCCTCGACCGGCTGAATTTATGCCCCAGAAAAAAAACACATTGCCGAAGAACGGCGCGCCTAAGCCGAAATCCATGGCCAAAAAAACAGCGCCGAAAAAAGGATTTAAGCTTGGCGTCCGCCTGAAAGAAGAAATCTTCGGATTATCGTTGATTGCCGGCTCCGTCTGCCTGATCCTTTCCATTGCCTCGCACCAAACGGCTGAGCAGGCCGATAACATCTGGACGCTTCATAAGGCGGGACAACTTCAAAATGCACTCGGGCTGATCGGCGCGTATCTTTCCTATTTCTTGGTATCGAACACGTTCGGTTACGCCGTCGTCGCTTTTCCAGCGCTGATGCTCGCTTACGGGTGGCTGCTGCTGACGCACCGGAGCGTTTTTACAGTCAACGCTTTCGCGTTCTACCTGATGGCGCTGATGGTTCTCGTTTCCGTCTGGTTTGCTCTTCCGGCCACCCTTGCCCAGAAGGATTCCTGGGGGTTCAGCGGACTGATCGGCGGCGTCATCGCAAAGCAACTGTATCAACTGACGGGGGGATTCGGGTTTGCCGCAATATGGGTAACCCTGTCGCTTTTATGGATCGTGATGGCCACACGGATTAGCATAGCCGATCTTATTCCTCTGGTTCGGAATGCGATAATCAGCATTTTCCGGAAAACGGGCGAATCCGTCCGGCGTTTCCGGGAGCGCCAGAAAGAACTGAAAGAAGCAGACGCTGATAAGGGTCATGAGGAAACGGATGAAATTGAATTGCCGGCCACAGAAAAGCCGGTTAAGATAATCGATAAACCGCTGATTCCGGAATATCTTCAGAAGAAAAAAATAACAGCCGACAATGGATCGGATGAGGTAGATGCAAACCGGGTAAAAACGTCGCAGGAAATCAATAAAAGAATCGATGCGTCTCCGGTTAGCGCTGAGTCAAAACAGGAAGTAAAACCTCCGTCGATAGAACCCACGGCATCGACCGTATCCTCCGTAAACGGCCATTATGATACGGCGCTGATCAATGACCTGAAGGCGCTGGAACAGATTACCTCGAGCATTTCGCTGCCGGACATCGATTTTGAAGCTTTCAAGAAAAAGAACGTCAGCCGTGATGAAAATTTCCCTGAAAAGAAATCCGATCCGAAAGAGCAGGAAGCGGAAATCCGGAATGATGTGATCCCGAGATTAGCCAATGTAGACATTTCCGTCAGGGAAATTGATAAAAAAGAAATCGAAATTTCTCAATCAGGTATATCCGATATCGCTAAAAATATTTTTGATGAGGAACACGGTCAGTTCGAACTGAATCAGCCGCCATCGAAACAATCGGAATTTTCCGTGCCTTTGGAAAAAACCGCAACGGAATCTGTCCAGCAAGCAAAAGAAACGGCCGTTACATTCGATATAACGGATCAGGATAAATCTGATATAAAACTGTCTTCAGAAACAACAGATGAAAAACCGGCAGTCAGTTCCATAGAATCCATTCAGAATAAACCGGACAAGTATAGCGCAGAAACAAAAAAAATTGATTATGACAAGGAAAACCAGGCGGCAAGATCTCGATATAAATATCCTTCTCTGGATCTTCTGGAAATGACCAACGAGACTGAGAAGCTGTCGGAAGAGGATATCGCGATACTCGACCAGAAAATCCATCAGATTATCGGCACGCTGGCGGAATTCGGCATTGACACTAAAGTGGTGGCGACGGAGTACGGCGGACCGGTTGTGGCGATCTATCAATTGGAACTGCCGTCGGGGCTGAAAATTTCAAAGATCACAGGACTTGAAGACGAACTGGCCTTGTCGATGAAAGTGAAGTCGGTGCGCATCATTCCCGTTACAGCCAAAGGGACGATTCAGGTCGAGATTCCGAAGCCGAAGCCGTCGCCGGTACTGATCCGCAGTTTGTTTGAGGATAAATCCTTCCGCCAGAGCAAGCATAAATACAAGCTCGGGCTGGCGCTGGGTAAAGACATCGACGGGACGATCCATTTTGAGGATCTCGCGAAGATGCCGCATCTTCTGATCGCGGGGACCACGGGCTCCGGTAAAAGCGTCGGGATCAACAGTGTTCTGACAAGCCTGCTGTACCAGTTTGATCCGTCCGAAGTCAAACTTGTTCTTATCGATCCGAAAAAAGTGGAACTAGCGCTGTACCGAAAGCTGAAGAACCATCACCTGATCTGTTTGAGGAATTCATCCGGCGATCTCATCGAAGACGTTATCACCAAGCCGGATAACGCTAAAATGATACTCAAGGCGCTCGTCGAGGAAATGGAATGGCGGTATGAGCTTCTGGCGCACGCCAACGTCCGGAACATCGAGGATTACAACAAGCGCTGGCAGGAAGACGACCTGCCGGATGACGGTAAATATGAATTATGCAAACTTGAATACATCATTACGATCATCGACGAGCTTGCCGACCTGATGATGACGGCTCCGCGGGAAGTGGAGACCTCAATCACGCGTCTGGCGCAAATGGCGCGCGCGGTAGGCATTCACCTGATTGTAGCGACGCAGCGGCCGTCGGTAGATGTTCTTACCGGGCTGATCAAGGCGAATTTTCCCGCCCGGATCTCTTATCAGGTACGGAGCAAGATCGATTCTAGGACCATTCTCGATATGAGCGGGGCTGAATTGCTGCTTGGGAAAGGCGACATGCTGTACCTTCCGCCGGGACATATGCCCACCCGTATTCAGAACGCGTTTACATCAACGAAAGAAACCGAGCAGATCGTTGATTTCATCAGCCGCATGCCGGCGTTTCCAAGAAAAGATTTTATCATTCGTGAGGAGACGAAAGATGAAAACGGCGGCGAAGGATTTTCGGATGATTACGATTCCCTGTACAATGACGCGCTGGAAATCGTTGTAAAATACAATCAGGGTTCGGCCTCGCTTCTTCAGCGCCGGCTGAGCATTGGATACGCGAGAGCGGCCAGGATAATCGACCAGTTGGAACGCAACAACATCGTCAGCGCGCAGGACGGAGGCAAACCCCGGCAGGTGCTGATTGACGAATCCGATATTACCGGCTATAAAATTTAATGATCAAAACGGAATCTTTTATGTATAATTTATTCTAAACGGAAAAGGCAGGTATGCGGTACTATAATTATTTTTTATTACTCATTCTTTTTTGGAATCCGCTTCATGAGGCGAAGTCGGGAGAGAATGCGGCGTCCATTATTAAAAAAGTCCAGAAAAAATTCAAAAGCGCCGATAATATCGCCGTCAAGTTTGATTATACGTTCAAATGGAAACTGACTGGCAAGAGCCAGAGCCTTCAGGGTTCGATGTTTTTTAAAAAAGAAAACAATGTGCGGTATGAACTTGGTCAACAATTGAATATTACCAACGGCGAAACTGTCTGGCAGTATTCCGAAGCGAATAACCAGGTCATCATCGATAAGCTGAAACCCAAGAGTAAAAGCCTTTTCATGCCGAAATATTTTCTCTACGATTATCTTGAGCAGTTTATCGCTGAAATCATTTCGCGCGAAACCATTAAAGGCCGTGAATTTTACATTCTGAAAATGTTGCCGAAAGACAAGGATGATTTTGTGCAGAATATGAAAGTGTGGGTGCCTTCGGATACCTGGATCGCCGAACGGTTCGAATACACCGACCTGGAAGGTAATTCCATTTCCTATGTTTTCACCCAAATTCTCGTCGATAAGGCCATGGATGCGCGGCTTTTTGATTTCAAAGCGGAACGCGGCATGGATGTAATTGATTTACGATAACGGAGCCGGCATTTGAAAAAGAAATTTTGGTTACTGATTAACATACTGGTCAGCGCCGTTTTTATCTGGCTGGAGGTGCGGGGGGTCGACTTTACCGAGGTCAGCCGGACGTTTTCGCAGGTGAATTATTTCTGGGTTTTTGCGTCGGTTGCTATGAATGTTTTCAGTTGCTGGTTACGCGCCGTACGGTGGCAGTATCTTATGAAGCCTGTTGCGTCGCTGTCCGTTTATAGGCTGTATACCGTGATGATGATGAGTTTTATGGTGAATAACCTGCTTCCGTTCCGGCTGGGGGAATTCATGCGCGCGATTCCGCTTAAACGGAAAGAAGGCATTTCCTTTTCGGCGACGATGGGATCGGTCGTGATTGAACGGGTTATCGATGTGATTACGCTGATGATCGTTTTCGGAGTTTGCCTGCTTTTATTTCCGTTCCCGGCGTGGATTCAGAGCGGAAGTTTATTTATTCTGCCGATCATTATCGTCAGTATGCTGGTCTGGTATTATATGGTGCATCATACGGCCAGCGCGCTGGCGTTGTTTGAAAAACTGACGCGCCTGCTGCCGCCGGCGAGAGGAAAGCGCCTGTACGAAATGATGGGGTCATTCATTACTGGCATGTCGATGATCCGTTCCTGGAAATCGTATTTGATTATTCTTCTGTATAGTATGCTGACTTGGTTTACTTACATGTTATCATTTTACCTGATGTTTCACGCGTTGGATCTGGTCGCAACAGATAACCTGAATTTTCTACACGCGTCGGTCAGTATGGTGTTCGCGTCATTTGCAATCATGATACCGGCCGCGCCCGGTTATGTCGGAACGTTTCATGAAATGACAAAACAGAGCCTGATGCTGTTCGGTGTGGAACGGGAAATGGCGCTGACATTTGCCATCATTATTCACGGGTATAATTATATCGTGTTTACGGGAATCGGATTGTATTATTTTGTGAAAAATAATCTGAATTTTAAAGAGGCGTTTCAGCCATTATCAAACGAACCAAATAACGAAGAAAAATCATGACGCAGACGAAATTGTTTTATTTATTATTAATGATTGCGCTGTGTATCGGAAATAGTAATTTATTCGCGCAAAATCAGTCCGGGCAGGATACCGCGGCTGTTAAATCATTAAAAGACGCTTCCGCATTTCGGAAGATATATCCCGGTGATCAGCTTGAAATATCGGTTTACGGTCATGATGAACTGCCAAAATCCGTAACAGTCGAACAGGATGGAACCATCAAATATCCTTTCATGAAAGGCATTAAAGTTGATGGTTTAACTGTTGAGCAATTGACAAATATTTTATCGGCGAGATTATCTCAGTACATCGGCGCTCGCGCTGAGGTCGTTGTCGGTTTTTTAAAAGAAGAGACGATTGAAGTTATTGTTTTGGGGCAGGTCGGCAGTCCGGGTTCGCGGAAAATACCGAAGAACCATACTCTGCAGGGAGCCATTGCAGCTGCCGGAGGCGCCACCAGCCGCAGCGATCTGGATAAAACACGCCTTATACGGATTGACCCTTCCACCGGATTGCGGGAGGAGCTAATCGTAGAAATGGTGACTATTATTGTGGAGACCGGCGATATCAAAAAATTGCCCCCGTTGAGAGAAGGGGATATCATTTTTGTTCCGTCTATTTACGGAGCTGTGTTTGTCAATGTACTCGGCGCTGTGCAGAAACCGGGTAATTATGAACTATTTCCGGGCGCCAATCTCATAGATGTGATCTTTCTGGCCGGCGGACCCAGAGATGACGCGTCGATAAGGAATATAAAACTGATACGGCGTATCGGGGCGTCGCAATCCGAGGAGATCGTAGATATCGAAGCGGTTCTGAAGGCAAAAGGAGGGCAGTTGCCATTTTTGTTGCCGGGCGATATTGTGTTAGTTCCGGCCAAAAAATTTACCATAAAAACATTTTTCACATATCTGGGATACGCAACAACAATTCTATCCGCATATTTCCTATACCGAATTTTAACAAGCGGAAAGTATAGGTATTAATTCAAACAAGGGATTTCTATGGACGACGTTCAAATAAAGCAGGGCATTGATACCGCTACCATTTTGCGTGTCATACTCAGGCATAAATTTTTAGTATTGTTTGTTTTTTTATTGTTCACCGGCGTCGTGTCCTATTATTCCATGAAACAGCCTACGGTTTACCGCACGTATGCGATTCTGTATTTTGACAACGCATCAATCATTCCGATGACCGATCCCAGCAACCGGAATCAGGGATTTAAATCTTTTGACCTCGGATATTATGAAATAATACTTTCAACCGGGCTTCTAAACGATCGGTTTCGTGAAGAACTGAAGAAAGAAATTCTTAAAAACCGCGATGAAGAATACGCCAATGCCGCCATCCGGCGAGCATCAACCGGTCAGATCGGGCTGAGACCGTACATGGGCTCCAGCCAGTTTATTGAAATATCGGCGTCGGGTACAGATCCGTTTTTAGTCAAGAAAATAGTTGAAGTCGGCG
>JBBIRG010000151.1:0-6349 GCA_037441945.1 Bacteroidota bacterium
ATGGCGACCGACAAAGGTGTAGTCAGCTTTGACGGGAAGGAATGGAAAGTATACAACCGTGACCAGTCCGGCTTTCCGACCGATGATTTAAACGACGTATACGTATCTGGCGATGGTACGGTCTGGTTGGGCTCCGCTAAAGGCGTTCTGCGGTTTAACGGCGTCAAAGCGGATCAGTACCTGAAGGACAAACGCGTCCGCGCGATTTCCCAGGATATGCTTGGCAATATCTGGGCGGCGACAAAAGACGAAGGCGTCTGGTGCGTTTCGGAAGGAACCGAAACCCAGTTCACGCTGAAAAAAGACGGCATCATCTCCGACGAACTGGCCGCCGTGAATGTTGACCGCGACAACGGCATCTGGATAGGCGGACTGAACGGATTCAGCCAGTTTACCGAACGGATAAAAGCGCGCGAAATAGCCAAAGTTTTTTTCGAAAAAGCAAAAAACGCACACCTGTTAGGGCAATACGCTACGGCGACCCGGTATTTCAATCTATTCCTGAAAAAAGATTACTTGCAGTCGGTTCCTGAAGCGCCGGAAGCTATGTATCGTATCGCTCAGATGTACCTGTATATCGGCCAGGAGGAAAAAGCTTTTGAACTGATGGAGCAATTTGTTACGCGGTTCGGCAAGCATGAACTGGCGAAGCCGGCGATTCTTCAATTAGCGGATTACAATCGCGCGAAGAAAAAACTTTCCGACGGACGAAAGTATTACCAGATGTTTCTTGACAAATATCCCGACGATCCGGCTACGGAATCCGTGATGCTGCGTTTGTCGGGGTTGTTCGAATCAGACGGGGACACATTCGGCGCGGCGCGCGAACTTCAGAAAATCAATAACAAATTTTCGCAGAACCCGCGTTTTGACGAAAACCGCTGGCGAATCGCGGTTATGGAGGAGAAACAAAAAGGAAAAACCGCATCGGAACCGGTTTACCTTGATCTTGCGAAAACATCAACCGATTTTGAAACGCTCTACCGCCTGGCCGATCAATACGACCAGATCCAGCGCAAATCCATTCTTGAGGCAATGCAGGGCGGCGTGGAATGGAAAACCTACAGCATAGGTTCGGCGGTCAATCACCTCTTCCAGGAAGGTAATAACATTTGGGTCGCCACGCAAAGCGCGGGCGTCATGAAATGCGACATCGCGATGGTGGCCATCACTCCATTCGTCGACGCCATTCCCGGCAAAGACGTCCGGCAAGTATACATGGACGCCGACCGCGATATCTGGGCGGTTATCAACGGGAACACAAAGAACGCGCTGGTGAACATGCAGTACAGTAAGAACCGAACCAAGTGGAACCTGCAATGGGCGCCGTTCAACAACAAAGTCATTAATTGGTTTATCTACCGGCCGATGAACAAGTGGCGCATCGCCGCCAGCGATCAGGGAATTTTTATAAGCCCGGGCGGGAAAACCTACTCCGCGAAAAACGGACTTCCGGGCAACAACGTGAAATTTCTTGCTCTCGACAGCCGCATGACATTGTGGGCGATCGTCGACAAGTACCTCGTGCAGATTGATAACGAGCCCAAGCTGATCGTCAGCGCCGGCGAAGTGGATTACAACGACATCCGCTATTTCTACATCGACGCGAAGGACGTCAAATGGATGGCTACCGACAAAGGCATCGTCTCTTATGACGGCACATGGAAACAATATACGGTCGACGACGGGCTGATTTCCAACAACACGCAGTGTGTCGCCGGTTCGCGCACCGGCATGATTCTGGCGGGCACTAAGGAAGGGCTGAGTTTCTTCAACAACACGTTCTGGATGAATTACACTACCGAAGACGGACTGCCGTCCAACGATATCCGATCGGTCATTTTTACCGACGACGCCAGTATATGGATCGGCACGGATAAAGGCATTCATTACCGGAAATCGTCCGGCGACGGAGACAAGAAACTGATGGTGCAGAACGTTCTTGCCAAAGAAAAGGATCTGTGGGAAAAACGCCAGTTTGCCAAGGCGCGGGAATTATATGACATTTTAACCATTTATCCAGACCTTTCCGAATGGATTGCATCGAAGAAAGCGGTTTGTTTTGAAAAAGACGGCTTGTTAGATAACGCGCTTCAGGCGTATCAGAATATCCGAGCGAACAATCCTAATTCCCGATGGATTACCGACCTGCATATTTACAGGGTCGCGCGGAAATTAGAGGACAGCGGACGGTACGAACCGGCCCTGAAGATCTACACCGATCTCAGCGCTCGCGTAAAAGGCGATGCAAAGAAATCGTTCCGCACGGAGGAATCGCTGTTCAGAAACGGTCGTCGTTACCAGGACAACGGTGATAACACGAAAGCGCTGGCGTTATACCGGCAAATCCGTCAACTCTATCCGAACGGGCATACATTGACGGCGGTAGCCGATCAGTATTTAGCCCTGATGAAATCGGCGGAAGTGAACAAGGAGCCGGACCAATATGCGTTACTTGCCGAAGAATTTCTGCAGGCATTCCCGAAGCATGAAAAAGAAGTAGAAATACGTTTCGGCCTGGCCGAAGTATATATTACGCTGAACAAGTTTGCTGAATCAGAAAAAGTATATTCCCAGCTCATCAATGATTACGCGAAAACACCGGTCAAGGCGCTTGCTGAACAGCGGCTGGCAAAAGTCAAACGGAAGATGGCCAGATAATTTGAAGAACTTGCGATAATAACATGTTTGTTCTGTAGAGCAACTTATTAGATTGTTCTGTACTAATTGCATGAACCATTGATAGAAAGCATGTGCGGACGATTTACATTAACGGCGGCTTTGAAAACAATTCAAGGCCGCTTTGATTTTGATGATAATATCATGGAGGCGGCCGCTGGAAATTACCGGCCCAATCGGAATGTTTCGCCGACGCAGTCCGTACTGACCGTGATCAACGCCGAAGGGAGGTCACGTCCCGCGCTGATGCGCTGGGGACTCGTACCGTCGTGGAGCAAACAGGAAAAGACGGATTACGCGCTCATCAACGCCCGCGCTGAAACACTGGCCGTCAAACCGATGTTTCGTCCGCTGATCGCCCGAAACCGCTGCCTCATCATCGCCGACGGATTTTACGAATTCCGCGCCGAAGGGAAAAAGAAAATTCCGGTGCGTTTTTCCATGAGCGATGATTCCCTTTTTACCTTTGCCGGTTTGTACGAGCGCTGGAAAGATCCGATGTCGGGAAATATGATATTATCCTGCACTATTATTACGACAGAACCCAATGAAATCGTAAAACCGATCCATAACCGGATGCCGGTTATTTTACGGCGAGAAGATGAATGCCGTTGGCTGGACAGTTCCGCGAATACCGTGGATATGGCCGCACTACTTGTTCCCTTCGATCACCTACGGATGCGCGCAGAGGATACCGATCCGCAAATAACGGCGTACGGCAAAAAAAAGAAAAAGGATGATTTACAATTATTCTGAGAGGATCTGAGAATGGAAAACACGGCTTCCCCCGCAGGGTCGATGGATATTGATCCCGGATCTGGCATTTGACGGTATACTGTTTTTATTATGTCTTAATATTTTACAGTGGCTGATACCGCAACAAACCGGCATTGCTCTGCGTCTGTCTCCGGGACTGTCGTTTTTTTTTTTGTTGTTCCTGGAACGGATAGCCATAATGTATATGGGTTCGCTTTACGCAGAATTTAATCAAAGAAAAGGCGCCCGGAAAAAAGTACCGGCTTGGGTAACGACCGTTTTCTTTTTCGCGGTTAACGGTATGTTTCTTACGTTGATGATCACTTCGCTTTTCCTGAAAGTCTCGCATCTGGATTTTCTTCAATCGATGATGGCGGTGCTGCGCTGGGAAATGATGTTTATTTTTATCATGACGATTCCTGTAATATTCGGATTCCTGATTTTATTTCCTGACGATGAAAATAAAAAGAAAAGTAATCTAACCGCGATTATGCTTCTGCCTATGGCGATATTTATATTTTTTTTATTGTTCCTCTTCTGTGACATCTGGCATGACGCCGGTTTTGGGTATGCCCTGCTGTTTCTTGCGGGAACGGCCGTTCTGATCGCGGTTCCGGTCGTCGTCGGATGGTCTATAAAGCGCCTTGTGCCGGAAAAACCTCAATGGACGGAATATATCGTTTTGGGTTGGAAAAAACTTTTATTGCGGCCTGGTTGCCCTGACGTTAATATTTTGGCAGGATTATACTTTGATGACGGTGGCCAAGGCGGTCATAAATAACTGTCTGGAAGTTACGGAAATGCACTTATGGATTTCATTAATAATATCCTGCGTCATTCCCATACGTCTGCTGGCGCTGATGACTCCGCCATTCCGCTGGATTAATCTGCTGACCGGCGCGGCGGTCATGTACCTGTATCTTAAATCAATGAAAAATTTATTTCCCGTTTATCAGTCTATGATCTGGTAACCTATCCGCTCTTCCTGAAAATTTTTTTTCGCGCTAAACGGTTACCTCATTAAATATCATTGTGTTGAAATCTGATGAACACAGTTTTACAGTGTGGTTGTAAATAATCCAGGTTAAATAAAGCCAACCTTAATCAAATTTACAATTCCGGAAATCTGAATTTTTTTATTGACAATACGATTATTAATCGTTATATTTAACTGTTTAATTAAATTAATTAATAAAAACGATATAGTCAATTCAATATGCAAGAAAAACAAGAACTTAATCCTGAAGAAAAAATCCTCGAAGCCGCCAAAGCGGTGTTTCAAAGAAGGGGATTTGACGGCGCCAGGATGTCCGATATTGCAAAGGAAGCCGGGATAAATCAGGCGTTATTACATTATTATTACCGGAGCAAGGACAAACTTTTTCAGGCTGTTTTTAAAATCGCGGTACTGACTTTGTTCCCGAAAATCATACAAATATTTAACACCGAAAAGCCGCTGGAATTAAAAATCGAAGATTTCATTAATAAATATTTTGATCTGCTGATTCAGTTTCCGTATCTGCCCGGGTTTGTCATGCATGAAATGTCAACGCATCCTGAACGAATTAAAGATTTTTTTTCATCTCATCAATTGCTGCGTCCCCAGAAAATGATTCAGCAGTATCAGGAGGGCGTTGACGCGGGAAAATATTATCCCGGCGATCCGGAACAGTTTTTCGTCAGCCTGATCGCGATGTGCGTGTTTCCTTTTGCCGCGAAACCGATTATTCAGACGGCGCTCAACAAATCTGACGAAGAATATAAAAAATTTCTGCAGGAGCGGAAAGTGTACTTAACTGATTTCATTTTAAACGGGATGCTAAAAAAATGAACGTTTTTTGTTTTATTTTATTCGCCGTTTTGCCGGCTCCGGACACTCTGACGCTCGAACAATGTTATGAAGAAGCGTTGCGGACCCATCCGTATCAGGAACAGATCCGGACGTATGAAAATATAGCTGGACTGAAAATCAGGAATCTGAACGCCCGGTATTATCCGGAATTGTTACTCTCGGCGCAGGGCAGTTACCAGTCCCAGGTGATGGAATTATCGTTACCCTTTCCGGAATTTTTTCCGCCTAAACCGAAAAAAAACTCTTACCAGGCCTCACTGCTCGTAAATCAGCTGATTTACGACTTCGGCCAGACGTCGAAACAGAAATCGCTTGAAAAAACACTAAAAGAATATGACGTTCAGTCGTCACACACCGAAATGTACAAAGTCCGGCAATCGGTGAATGACGGGTATTTCAGCGTACTGATCCTGCAGGAAAAAGAAAAATCGCTCAAACTACTAGAAGAAGATATTACGGCAAAATTCAATTCGGTAAAAACAAAAGTAGAAAACGGTACGGCGCTGCCGGGAAGCCAGGATATTCTCGAAGCCGAAATGATCAAAATAAGACAAATGATGGTTGAAAACCGTATTCTGAAAAAATCATCGCTGAGGGTTCTTGGAGAATTGTTAAACAGGTCATTCGATGAATCAGTGCGTTTGTCCGTTCCTAACGCAGACGCGCAAACGGAAAAAAACACGCATCGTAAACGTCCGGAATACGGCTTTTTTGATTTATCCCGCAGCAGGCTGATTCAGACCATCGCGTTGAATAATACCAAATATCTGCCCCGCATTTCCGGTTTTGGACAACTATCCTACGCACGTCCGGGTTTGAATTACTTCAACGATAAATTTCAGGAATATTACATCGTCGGTGTGAAAGCCAGCTGGAATGTTTGGAACTGGAACACGAATCACCGGGAGCAGGACATTCTGCGGCACCAGCAGAAACTAGTGAATGCTCAGGAAAAATATTTCACGCAGAGTCTGAATATTTCGCTGACCCGTTTTGAGGGCGAAATTGAAAAACTGGAAGAACTGATTAAAATGGATCACGAAATAATTGCCCTGCGGAAAA
>JBBIRG010000152.1:0-6340 GCA_037441945.1 Bacteroidota bacterium
CCCGTTAACCGGGTTCCCGCCGATCCTTTAAAGAAAATATCCTACGGACATAACGCTGTTGTATTTTCCGATGACGGTCAGTACGTCGGATTGGCGCATACGATATCCGCCGGACAGCAGGGATTGTATGCGTATGATTCTTCTGGATTGAAGCTGATCTACAGTTTCGATTGCATTGACTGCGAACAGGTTTTCATCAGCCCTCACGGCCACGGGTTGCTTGTCCGCGATAAAGCGTCCGATGCGTATAACATGATTTCGTATGATCCGGCGTCCGGTCAATTCATCAATCGTCACCAACTGAAAACCAATGGGCGCATCGAATCCTGTAATTGGTATGAATCCGGCGATATCGTTCTGATTAAAACCGTTAAAGAACAAAAACTGATATCGGTATCGGCCGATAAAATGACTATTGTCAGCAGTGACGATTACCCGTGGATGGACGCTGTTGACGGATCCTTTTCACGCCGGTTTCTTTACCTGCTGCGCGATATGGAAACAACAACTGGATATAACCCGATAGACAGACAAAACTTGAAACAGAGTCAAACCCTGATTTACCGGATGCCTCTGCCATGAAATCATGGATAAAATATCTTTCCACAACTTTGGAAAACTGGATTTTGTTCGTGGTCTGCGCCGCCTTTAATTTTCTGTACGCCGCATGGATCGAAACCTCGTTGGACACGGTTCTCCTCATCACGCTGATACTGTATTATACCGGAAAATTCATGGCGGCGTTTTCGCCGGCAATGCTCTACAACATGCGCTGTAACAAAGAACGCTTTCAATCCAAATACGACCTGATCAATTTTATCTGGTTCATCGAACTGATGATTTCTCCATTAATTCTTTTTTCAACGGGCCTGGTTACGGATCACAGGTGGTTTATTGGTGTCGTTGTCTTTTTTCTGGTGTTTACATACGGGTTCAATTTATGGATCGATTCCCGCGGGGAGTCGGCCGTCAAACCGGCGGTCGTAGCCGGTCGTGATTATTATTCAGCCGTCTCCCGTTTATTCCTGTATTCGGCGGAAATATTTTGTCTCATGCAGATATACGATTTTGCCTTTACGATGTATGAAATTATACCAGGCGACGGGATTCTGTTAAGTCTGTTCTCAACATTAGCGATCGGGGGACTGCTTTTTATACCCCTTGCGGCGTTTGGTAAATTCAGGCGCTTTCTCGCGGAAAATTCCTGGCATGAAAATTTGCTGACGGAAAAATTTGTCATTATTTTTTCGAACCTTGTTACGCTCGTTATTACCGGACGTCATTTCGGCGGTTCCTGAGTTGGGATTACACAGACGTCCTGAATGGAAACGGTTCCTGATTGTTTTTCCCTGTTTCGGCAATAAAAAAGTACCCTGTTTTTCCCGAAATCATTTGAAAAATCAAAAATATTTTTGTATATTGTGCCGCTTTGCATGGTAAATGCATCATAGAACGTGTTCACATAAAATTTCGGAGGAACGATGTTAACAAAGATGTCTCAGTTGCACGAGTTAGTGAAAAAAGCTCAGAACAAACGACTCGCGGTTGCGGTCGCGCAGGATGACAATGTTCTGGAGGCGGTTTCCAAAGCGTATAAAGAAAATGTTGTTGATCCGATCCTGGTCGGCGATGAGTCCAAAATCAAGAAGATCGCGGATGAAATCAAGATTGACATTTCGAAATTCAAACTGGTTCACGAACCGGATATTGAAAAAGCGGCGGCCCGCGCGGTGAAATTAGTCCGCGACAACGAAGCGGATATCCTGATGAAGGGAAATCTCGGAACGGCGACGCTGCTAAAAGCGGTTCTGAACAAGGAAATCGGGCTGCGCAAAGGCGATTTACTTTCGCATCTGGCCATTTTTGAGCTTGAAAAATATCATAAGATTCTGGGATTAACCGACGGCGGTATGAACGTGACGCTTGATCTCAAACAGAAAATCGCGATCATCAATAATTCCGTCGATTTTTTGATCAAGCTGGGCGTGGAAAAACCGAAAGTCGCCATTCTCGCTGCGGTGGAAACCGTCAGCGCGGACATGCCTGTCACCGCCGACGCGGCGATGCTCGCGAAAATGAGCAACCGGAAACAGTTCAAGAACTGCATCATCGACGGGCCGCTCGCGCTGGACAACGCGATCAGCATGGAGAGCGTCCATCATAAAGGCATCGTCAGCGACGTCGCGGGCGACGCCGATTTACTGGTTACACCCGATATTGAAGCCGGAAACATTCTCTACAAGGCGCTCGGCTTCCTGGCTAATTCCAAAGCCGCCGCGCTGATTATCGGCGCCGCCGCCCCGATTGTCCTGACTTCGCGCGCGGACTCCGACGAAACGAAACTCAACAGCATCGTCATGGCCGCGGCCGTGAATTAACAATACCGGCCACGAAGGCGTAAAGTCTCCAAGGAATCCCATGTAAATTTTTTTCTTTGTGTCTTCCCGCCTTTGTGGCGATAATTTTATAAAACTGAGAGGAAACCGATCATGAAAGAACAACTGATACTCGCCATCAATCCCGGCTCAACCTCCACAAAGATTGCCGTGTTCAACAACAATAAAGAAGTCTTCCTGAAGAACATCAAGCATTCCACCGAAGAACTGTCGCCGTTTAAAAAAATTACCGACCAGTACGAATTCCGTAAAAAGATCATTATTGATGAATTAAACAGAGCGAAAATTCCTCTGGAATCGATTGTTATTGTTGTCGGGCGCGGTGGATTAGTTAAGCCGATTCCGGCGGGCGTTTATGAAGTGAACGACAAAATGCTGGAAGATTTAAAGAACGCGAAATTAGAACATGCCAGTAATCTCGGCGCGCTGATCGCGACGAATTTATCGAAATCTATTCCCGGTTCACGCGCCTTCATCGCCGATCCGGTGGAAGTGGATGAACTTGAAGACCTGGCTCGCGTGGCCGGCCATCCTTTTTTCGAACGGATTTCCATTTTCCATGCGTTGAACCAAAAAGCCATTGCCCGCCTGCACGCCAAATCGCAAAACAAAAAATACGACGAACTCAATCTTATCGTCGCGCATCTGGGCGGGGGCATCAGCGTGGGCGCTCATAAAGAAGGAAAAGTCATTGACGTCAACCAGGCGTTAGACGGCGACGGACCGTTCTCGCCGGAACGCAGCGGTTCCCTCCCTATGGGACAAATGATCGAACTCTGCTTCAGCGGCAAGCACACAAAAGAGGAAATTAAAAAAATGATGACCGGCAAGGGCGGATACGTCGCCTATCTGGGAACTAACGACGCCTATGAGGTCGAAAAACGCGCCACCGCCGGCGATGAAAAGGCAAAACTCATACAGGATGCGCTCGCTTATCAGGTCGCTAAGGAAATCGGCGCTATGGCAACCGTTCTGAAAGGCGAAGTGGACGGAATCCTGATTACCGGAGGCATCGCTTACGGGAAGCCGGTCGTTTCAGCTATTACCGAACGCGTCAAGCATATCGGGCAAGTCTTTGTCTATCCCGGAGAAGATGAAATGGCTGCGCTCGCCGGTAACGGTTTCTTGGTCCTTGAGGATCCCTCTATTGCTAAAGAATACAAATAATTTGAACCGGATTTCGGAATTTCACTTATACACGCATTATTAAATAATATTTATCACAAACTATGACAATTGTCATTGATTTCCGGCGAACTTTTTATCACATTATGATACGAATATTTTAAGTTATTTGTTTTATTGATTTTATTAGTTTCCTGATTTATAAAATTTAATTCAAGAGGTTACTATGTCAGAGTACACGCAGAAAATCGTCGAAATGGTGAAAGCCAAGAATCCGGCCGAACCGGAATTTCACCAGGCCGTAATGGAAGTAACAGAATCGCTGGATCTCGTTTTATCGAAGCATCCGGAATACAAATCCGCCAAAATCATTGAAAGAATGATTGAGCCGGAACGCGTGATCATTTTCCGCGTGCCGTGGATGGACGATCAGGGCGAGGTACACATTAACCGCGGTATGCGCATCCAGATGAACAGCGCGATCGGTCCGTATAAAGGCGGCATACGATTCCACCCTTCGGTGACGCTCGGCATTTTGAAGTTCCTAGCGTTTGAACAGGTATTCAAAAACAGCCTTACTACCCTGCCCATGGGCGGCGGCAAGGGCGGATCGGATTTCGATCCCAAAGGCAAGAGCGACGCCGAAGTCATGCGCTTCTGCCAGAGCTTCATGACCGAACTGTTCCGTCACATCGGACCGGACGTTGACGTGCCGGCTGGCGACATCGGCGTTGCCGGACGCGAGATCGGGTTTATGTACGGCCAGTACAAGCGCCTCACCCGTGAATTCACGGGCGTCCTTACCGGTAAAGGCCGGAACTGGGGCGGCTCGCTGATCCGTCCGGAAGCGACCGGTTTCGGATGCACCTACTTTGCCCAGGAAATGCTGAAGACACAGGGCAAGTCGTTTGAGGGGCTCCGCGTCGCGATCTCCGGGTTCGGCAACGTATCCTGGGGCGCCGCGCTGAAAGTTACCGAACTCGGCGGCAAGGTCGTGACCCTGTCCGGCCCCGACGGTTTCGTGCTCGACGAAGAAGGCATCAAGGGCGACAAAATTAAATATATGCTTGAACTCCGCGCCAGCAACCAGGATATAGTCAAGCCGTACGCCGATAAATTCAAAGCCCAGTACTTTGCGGGCAAACGGCCGTGGGGCGTTAAGGTTGACGTCGCCCTGCCGTGCGCGACCCAGAATGAACTGAATGAAAACGACGCAAAAGAACTCGTGAAAAACGGTTGTTTCTGCGTATCCGAAGGCGCCAACATGCCCACCACGATCGAAGGATACAAGGTATTTGACGCGGCGAAGATTCTCTACGCGCCCGGAAAAGCCGCGAACGCAGGCGGCGTCGCCACTTCCGGCCTCGAAATGTCCCAGAACAGCATGCGTTTGGCCTGGCCGCGCGAGGAAGTCGACTTACGCCTCCAGCAAATCATGAAGAGCATCCACGACACCTGCCTCGAAACCTCCAAGGAATACGGAACGCCCGGTAACTACGTCAACGGCGCGAACATCGCCGGATTCCTCAAAGTCGCCAACGCGATGATCGATCAGGGTTTAGTATAATTCTCTCATTACCGATCTCCTCCTTTCTGATGAAAAACGGAGCGATGAAAGTCGCTCCGTTTTTTCGTTTCATCGCCGGTCGATTTCATGTCCGGTAAACTTATCGAATTCTGTTCGCTATTATTTTGAACCTCCGGCTAAAACAAGGAAATGTATATATTTTCCGTGGTTCTTGCGATTAAGCCATCTGTAATATTAGAAGAAATTGCATTTCAATTTAATTTAAACTGCAACTAAACAGATTCCATTACGCGGAATGTATTGTAAAAGACGGCCAGCCAATCGCCTGTCAATTGCAAATTATCAAATCTGTAAAATCGTTCCTATCGCGTGCTTTCTTTGTATCATCATTGTTTCCTTTTACCCCATATCACTTAATTCCAAACCCAAACTTCTGATAAATGTTATCCCTGTCCACCGTCGGATGCTGGAGGTCGCCGATTAAATCCGATACTGACTTACTTTTATTATTTCTGAACTGATTCTCCCGCAAAATTCATCACCGCCATCTCCCCGTTTTTTTTATCAATCCGCACCGTAAAATCCAGCGGCGATGTATTCCGTTCATTGGTAAAAAATATATGCTGACCAGTGAACCGCGCGGAATAAATATCTTCCGTTTCCTCTTCTGAATAAAGCGACAGTTCGGCTTCGACATGCCAGTAGGTTTGAATAATCTGGGATTCAATCAAAAAGAGCGCCAACTGCCTGGGTGAAAGCCTGCTGAATGTAATATCAAGAAAGTTCCCGATCACCTGTTTCCCGCCCGTCCGCGTGTCGGTTCCGTCGGTTTTGCGCAACGCGGAAAAATAATCCTTGTTGATCACAACTTTTGAAATCGGATTCAGCCGTACAAGAAGCGGATCGGGATCATCATAGGCGATAAGATGATTGAACGGCGAAAAATCCAACGCTCGTAAATCCATTGCCCCGATCAACCGGTTCGCTTCTTCCTGTTCATAAGACGAAGTCATTCCGTTCCAGGGATTATCACCCCGCGAAACCAGAAGCGCCGGATGATTCGATTCCTTCATTTGATCCGCCTTCATTTTTTTCTTTGTTTTTCTTTGTTATTTAACATACATTTTAATGACAATTTCAGATGAAATCAAATGGAAATTACTGACTCATTCATTCAACAAAACGCGGAGAGATGTATGGTCATCATGAAACGAACCTGGATGGCGGTTTTTCTTGTGGGATTTTTATTTTCCTGCGGAAAAACAGCTGATATAGAAGACAAAGGCGCCCT
>JBBIRG010000153.1:0-6327 GCA_037441945.1 Bacteroidota bacterium
CAGCGGGAATGGACACCGAACGCCGGATCCTGCAGCATGCCGCTGTAATGCATCAGCGTCGGATGCTCGCCGCCGCACAGGGTGCAGGTTTCATCTTCCGCTACCGCGGCCTCGTTCGTTTGTTCGCTTCTGGTTTGTCGATGGCTGTGAACCAGAACAGTATAACAGGACGTGAAGAATGTCGCTGACGCCATTAACAGAATGGCAATGATTGATTGTTTTGTCTTTTTCATGCCGATTACCTTCTTGTTGGACGACCGTCGTTGCTTCCGCCGCTAGATGACGAACCGCCTCCGGAAGATGAGCCTCCACCTGATGAACCGGAGTTCATATCGCGTCCTCCCCGCCCTCCGCCGCCGGAGGAACCGCCATCCTTGCCGCCGCGGCTGCTGCCTGAAGAATTCGCGTCTCGGGTTTGAGCGCCTTTATTGGAACCGGAACTGCGATCGGAGCGCGTTTCCCTGGATGAATTGTCGTTCTTTTTTCCGCTTTCATTGTCTCTATACTGGCGGCCTTCGTTCTTGCCCGATTTGACTTTAGTTCCGCCTCTGCCGGATTTGATTTTCTCATTCGACCGGGATTTCCGCTGGTTATCTGAACGCGTGGTTTCACCGGTTTCGGAACCTTCTCTGGCGCCGGTCGCTGTCGTATTCGGGTCGCGGTACGTCCGTCCGCCCGAAGCGCTTCCGGTTGTCTGAACGGCGCCGGTCGCGGTTGCGCGGGAACCTCCGCCCTTAAATGCGCCTGAACCTCCCGATGTCACAGGATTCAGCTGGTAACGGCGCATCCCGTAATCGCGGCGCTGGTAATGCGAATAACCCCAATTTCCGCCGCCCGACCACCGCGGAGGATACCAGGGATCATAATATCCGGGATAACAGCACCAGCCCCAGTAATAACCCGAATGCCAGTAAGGATTGTACCAGTAAGGATCATAATAAGCCGGCCAGGCTCCCCAGCCGATGGTCACGCGCCAGCCGTAGTGAGGATAGTAATAAGGATTATAGTTGTTCCACGAAAACCATGGGTCATTGTAGTAGCGGTTGATAATGACGGTTTTGCCGCCAGCGGTTTCTTCCACATACTCTTCTTCCGGATATTCAACGCTGTCGGCGTATTCTTCCGTTTCCCATTCATTCTGGACGATTAGCGTATCGCGCTTGATTTCCCTCTTTTTATTTGACGTGTCAAATTCGGAGTAATATTCAGAGGAATTCTTCAGAACGGTGTAACAACCCGACAACAGAAAACCCGCCAGAAAAACAGCAACTACCCCGAACCAGCCGGGAACAACACCGGAAAGGATTTTTTTCGTTTTCATTTTTTGCCTTTCCATTTTATTATCCATTATTTATAACAAATATTGTTCCATAAAATAAACTTAATAAAAACAATATACATATCAACAACTATAACATTTTATCGCTGAAAATATTCACCCTTTGTTTTTGAATTTTGAAAGAACAACCCTGTCTTCACTTTTAATATACGTAATTAAATCTGATTTGTCAACTTAAATAATTTACTTTTTGTTAATTTTACTATTTAATATATTTCATAATTATTTACATATAAATATCCGTCATCAAACCAGGTAAATAAAAAAAACTTACACAATTGTTTTGTGCAAGTTTTAAGATTGAAAAAGGAAAACACAATTCAATGAAAAACGCAAACGGATTCAAGATGAACGAAAAGGCAATTCCTTTTGTCTTTCATTATTACGGATTGTCACAATACGCAAAAAATCAGAAAGCTTGAATGAATGACAAACGGAGTTCGCGCGAAAACTTACCGAAATCCTTTGAGTTGTTCAGCAAATCCTTGACGAAAAATTCGACCAGCACGCTGTTACTAAAATTCATCTTTGCCCCGGCGTTGAGATACCCGCGTTTGTATCCGACCAATTTTTTGTTATCGTTAAACGCCAGCGTGTATTCGGATACAAGGCTCAGTTCCTTGTTGATGCTTTTGTCCACGCCGACAAAGAAATTGGGCTGGTTGTCCTTGTCTTTCTTTTCGGTAACGGCCCAGTTCAGCCCTCCGTGAAAACCGATAGTCCCCATAAACGCGTAATTTTTGCTGGCAACGGCGAATAATCCGGGCGATTTCTGCGAATAGCGGCTGATTTTCGTGGAATCGTTTACCCGCTTGATGAAAGGCCCGTAGCCCTGAGAATTAAAGCCGACGGTTATGGCTGGGAGGGCGACGTTTTCGTCAATGAACCTGTAACGCGTGTCAACGCCGGGCAGCGGGTTGAATTTGATCTCGCCGGTGCCGATGAATTTCTCTCCGCCGTAGGAAATGCCGATCATGAACCGATCGGTGATGCCGACGTTGATGTTTGCCAGCAAACCGCCGTTGGCGAAAGCCCGCAGGCCGACTTCATACTGTCCCTTCCCGAGAACGCCGGCGGTCGGCGCGTCAACCAATTGTTTCTGCAATTTCATGAAATTCAGGTCTTCCTGACCTGTTGTTTCACCGCTAATATTCTGCCCGCTTACGGCGACCGATGCCGTGAACATCAGAATCGCAAAAAAAGTCTTCATAATTCCTCCGTGTTCCTTTAAAAAGACCCCGCCTTCACCGTTGAAAGCGAGGTCGTGTCGTTTTTTATTTAGTCATTCCTGCCGCATGATTTATTTGCAGGGATTGGCGTAATCCTTATCCAGCATCCAGGAATAGCAGGCGGAACCGGCTAATTTTCCCAGCGCGCCCATGTGGCAGTCGCCTTTGGTTGGGCCGTTCTGGCGGCAACTGGACGCCCGCACCTTAGCGTTTTTTTCGGTATCGGGATACTGGGCGGCGATATCATAATATTTCGCGGCAACTAAGTACGCTTCTTTCGCGGGCATATCGAGCACGTTGCCGGAGCACTTTTTAATGCCGTCGAGAATCGCCTCGCCGATCAGGTAATACGGGCGGCCGAATTTCTTGATTTGGCCGGCTTTGGCGCCAAGCGTCCATGTCTTGACAAGTTGGCCGCCGTCGAGGGCCGATTGCGCGTAATCGCACATCAGGTCGGCGTCATTAGGATCGATCTGGTAGGCCTTTTCGAACGCATCTAAGGCTTCTTTGCGTTTCTGCAGAGCGTCGTATGCTTTGCCGAGTTTCCACCATGTCTGTTTGCCGGCGGAATCGGTCTTTAGGATTTCCAGCGCGGTATTCGCTGCATTTTCATACTGTCCCTGTTTCAGCAGTTCGTCTAACTTATCGCCTATGTAAAATTCCTTCGAGGCTTTCGGAAAATGTTTTGAGAAATCCTCGCAGCGCTTAAACCACCGGTCCTTGCCGTACTGGCGGATATAGAAACTCTTGAACGAATCGAGAACATAGCGCCATGTTTCCTCGTCCTGCGTGTCGATGTTCAGATACTCTTCATATACAGCTACGGCATCTTTGTATTTTCCCGCTTCCACCCACATACCGGCGATACGCTTCAGTTCCTCATTCGATTTGGTCAGTTTGAAATATTCCCGGTAATAAAACGCGGCGGAATCGTAGTTCTTGAGGGATTTGTGGTACATTTCCCCGATTTTGTAAATATACTGCGATTCCTGAAATTCGGCGAAACCCTCTTTGTAGACCATCACCGCGCTGTCGTATTGTTTCATGTTGAAATAGCATTCAGCTAGTTTGTCAAATACCGTAACGAATTTACGGCTGTCTTTTGCCGGATGCAGTTTTTTGTCGCATTGGATTGTTTGCCTGAAGAATGGCACAGCCTGGTCGTATTCCTGGTTTTTAAGGTATTCGGATCCGGTGCTCCATTTTTTCAGGCATTCAAACTCGGGTCCTTCTTTGACCTGCTGAGCAACGGCGAGTTTCCCAGTGAGTGAAAAGCAAAACAACAGGGCGATTATAAATGTCTGATGTTTCATATTGTTCTCCTGTAATTCATAGATGATTATCGTTTTCTTCGTTGCTGGAACCATTTTTCACCGGCTGAAAGCGTCATCGTCATCCTGACGACTGTGTCCCTTACCCGGTTTGCGTTCACCGTACCCCGCGTCCCGAGTTCAACGCCGACATCCAATATATATAGCTGGCGGTTAAAGGGTAAACCGACTCCGGCCGTTAAAAAATATTCGGTGGCGTAATGGCCGCTTGCGTTTTGCGCGTAGAGGTTCTGTAAATACCATCCGGCGCGGTAAGACAGTTTGTCGGAAAATCCTGCGGATAAGGAACTGCTGGGCTTCTTTTCCGCACCCATGGAAATCCGGAGTGTGTTGCGGAACCGCTGGTCAAGGCGGCCCACACTGACGCCGTTCCATCCGTAATAGACGACATCCAAGCCGAGTATGTAACCGGGCAAATGATATATCCCGCCGGCGCCGATTTCAAAAGGAAGATTCATGTTTCTGCTGTAAGTCATACTTGTGTCGCTTGCGCTTCCGTACTGTAAATAATCCTTTCTGAATCTACCGGATCCTGCAAAATACAAGCCAACATTAAACTTTTGTTTTTCATGAATGACGCCGAGCGACCAGCGCAGGCCGTGCAGATTTTCTTCACGGATATCGAGCGTGTTTACAAAGTCGGTCGATTCCCAGCTGATTTCCCATTCCTTGAGGATTTTTCCGAACGCGTATTTAGCGGAAAATCCAGCGCTCCATTCTTTGTGAACCCGGTAAGCGGTTGTCCAGGAAAATTCCTGCAATCCTCCGGCGCCTTTGAAGCGCTCATTATAAACGAAACCTTCGAAAGTCTGACCGAAGATGCGGTATTCGTAATCCATCCGCAGAAACCGTGAAAAACCGAAGGCCATCGCCAGTTTATTTCCTAAAGGAACGGAAAATGAAACATGACTGACGTTTACATTTTTGCTGAACGAACTGCCCTTTGAGGTTTGTTCGATGACACCGTCATAAAAAAGACCGGCATCGAGCCTGAAAACATTTATTCCGTGCAGCGCGGCCGGATTAAAAAGATTGACCGCCTGATACGAAGGCATCGCGATGGCAACGCGGCCCATGCCGATCGAGCGTCCGTTCATGGACGGCATGACCAGCCCGAATCCGCTTCCAGAATAGGACGAACCGCCTGCAAGAACGGCTTCAGGCAAAACGGCCAACCCGGCCAGCAAAACGGCCGCCAGAACCGCTGATATCTGAATTTTGTTTTTCAGTCTATAAACCATGCATCTCCTTTTATTCGCGAAAGTTAATCGGACTCCGGAGGCACCGTGTAGTAAATAACTATTTTCGGCGATCGCTCCGCATCTGCGGGATCATTAACGATCCGGAGTTTATACAGATCATTGAAATTGCCTTTTAATTCATCTCCGTTGAAAATCTGCAGTCCTTTGTTTGAAGCTGGTTTTGAAACCCAAGACTGCGCCTGTTCGGTGATGTTGAATTTCAGCGTATCGCCCGAGGTTGTACAGGTCAGCCACCGGTTCTGGCTGGCGCCGAAATTGATCAGGTAACTATCGATGTTATCCAGCGCGATCTTTCCGGGAGCCCATTCAGCCGGATCGGTTTCGACGCGTACGGTCTGGATGGTGCGGGTTTTCGAACGGTTAAAATCGCCGGCCGTTGTATCGATGCGGAGAATCATCAACGCATGGCTGATGGTAGATGCTTTGGGCAGGCTGTCCGTGGAAAACCGGATGAACGAATGGTATGGAATGCCCGATCCTATCCAGAGCTGATCGGAAGGAAGCGGGTTAGTTTCCCGGTACAGGATTCCCTGCCTGCCCCCGGAGAAACGGTTCATTCCCGAAGACAACGTCACTGGGAAAATCGTGGCGGAGTCTTGGGTCAGCTGGCCCTGCGTGTTAAATTTCTGCCAGTGAAAGATCAACTGGGGCGCGTAGGAAGCATCGGGCGTGATGTCGCTGGATGAAACCGTGACGCCTCCTCCGTAAAACTGGTGCGTATAAGGCGCGCCGTCCTGAAAATCGATCAGTATGCCAAAATTGGTCCTGTTCGTATCGCTAACGGCCCAGACCCAGTTCTGAACCGTGTCGCGCGGAAGGGTTATATTGATGACGGATTTCTGCGTATCCGACGATGAAACCTGAAACTGGGCGATTGACGGCCCAAAATCACGCCCGAATTCAAACCGGTTCCACCGCACATCGCTTTCCGTCCAGTCCCGTAGAACCGGATGAACGGTTGCTGTTACATTGCCCGTGCCGTAGGAACCTGCGGATATCAGACGGAACCGGACGCCCTGCTTGACGGTAACGCTGTCGAGCGAACGGCCTATGGAAAAATAAAAAATCATGCGGAAAGCGTTTCCGCCGGTTTGTCCCAGATACAGCCGCTGCGCGTTACCGGTATACACAGAATCCATAAACGACCGGACGTGTGTGACCGATTC